>JAFXWR010000282.1 GCA_017542725.1 Lachnospiraceae bacterium
ACTCATATAAATAATATAGCAAAAAATGAAAAATTATGCTATACTTTATATGCAAAAAAAATATATGGAGGTGTATACTATGGGAAAAGGTAAAGGTCTAACATTTACATTGTTTGCAGTGCTTGGAGCATTGACTGGATATGCTAGTTATATGGCTAGTAAAGACGAGTTTTCAGACGAAACAAAAAATAAGTATGATAATTTTTTAAATAAAGCTAAAAATGTAGGCACAGATATACAAAGAACTTATACTTCAATAGGCGATAAAAACGAATTCACTAATAATACTAAAAATCTTTCTGAAAGTGCTAAAAAATTGGCAAGTAAGGCTGGTGATTTAGTTATGAGTGCTACAGTCGACATGTATAATCACGCTAAATCACAGGTTGCAGAAACTATAGAAAATGCAAGAAATGATTTTTATGCTCAAGAAACTATAAGTAAAAGTAGCAAAACCACTCCAAAGAAAGCAAGCGTCAAGAAAACTGTTAAGTCTAAAAAGAAAACAGTTAAGACAAAAAAGAAATAATTTCAAATAAAAAAGTTGGACATATGTCCAACTTTATTTTTTTTGCTCTACTTCAACTTTCCTTATTTCTTTATTGTCAATTTCCTTCTTAATCATTGAAATAAAGTCAGAAACTGTACTTGCACCTTCATCGCCTTTAAATCTACTTCTAACTGAAACTTTATTCTCTTCCGCTTCTTTTGGTCCAACTACGAGCATATATGGTATCTTATGAGTTTGCGCCTCTCTTATCTTATAACCCATCTTTTCTGCTCTATCATCAAGATGAACTCTTATGCCTGCTTTTTCTATCTCATCTTTTACTTTGATAGCATAATCAAGAGTCTTATCTGATACTGGTATAACTTCTACTTGAGTAGGACTAAGCCAAGTTGGGAATGCTCCAGCGAAATGCTCTATAAGAATTCCCATAAATCTTTCTATTGATCCAAAGCAAACTCTATGAATCATAATAGGTTGATGTTTCTCTCCATCAGCTCCTATGTATTCAAGGTTAAATCTTTGTGGCAACTGAATATCAAGTTGGATAGTTCCACATTGCCAAGTTCTTCCTATGCAATCTCTTAAATGGAAATCAATCTTAGGACCATAGAAAGCACCATCGCCTTCATTGATTATATATTTCATTCCATTGTTCTTCAGTGCATTTGCAAGTCCCTCTTCTGCTCTATCCCACTCTTCATCTGTTCCCATACGATCTTCAGGTCTTGTAGATAATTCTACAAAGTAATCAAACTGGAACATTTTGTATATCTCGTCAATAATCTTAATTATACGAGTAACTTCTTCTTCAATTTGTTCTTGAGTAATATATATATGTGCATCATCTTGAGTAAAACATCTTACTCTCATAAGACCGTGAAGTTCACCAGATTTTTCATGTCTATGAACTATACCTGGTTCTGCGAATCTCTTTGGAAGGTCTCTATAACTTCTTGGCTCGTTAATATATACAAGGATAGACCCTGGACAATTCATAGGCTTCAAACAAAAATCAACATCATCAATGCTTGAACTATACATGTTTGCACCATAGTGCTCCCAATGCCCAGATGTAATCCATAATTCTTTATTTAACATAATTGGAGTCATAATTTCTTCATAGCCATTTGCACGATGAATTTTTCTCCAGAAGTTAAGAAGTTCATTTCTGATTATCATACCATTTGGAAGGAAAAATGGGAAACCTGGTCCGTAATCACTTAACATAAATATACCAAGTTCTTTGCCAATCTTTCTATGATCTCTCTTTTTTGCTTCTTCCATCATAGTGATATATGCATCCAATTCTTCTTTCTTAAAGAATGCAGTTGCATAAATTCTTGTGAGCATCTTATTCTTTTCACTTCCTCGCCAATATGCACCAGCAATATTCATAAGTTTAAAATGCTTAAAATCTGAAGTGTGCAAAAGATGTGATCCACCGCAGAGATCAATGAAGTCATTTTGTTTTGCAAAATATACCTTCTCATTTTCAGGCAAATCTTCTACAAGTTCAACTTTGTAATCTTCATTCCTATCTTTAAAAAACTTTATTGCTTTCTCTCTATCCATGGTATATCTCTCCATGGTTGCGTTTTCTTTTATAATTTTTTTCATTTCCTCTTCAATTCTTGGGAAATCTTCGTCTGATATTTTTTCGTCTCCAAAATCAATATCATAATAAAAGCCATTATCAATAAATGGTCCTATGGCGAGTTTTGCATTTGGATAAAGTCTCTTTACCGCAGCTGCCATTACATGGCTTCCAGTATGCCTTAAAGTCTCAAGTGCATGAATATCACTTTGATCATAATCTTTTGTACTACCATCTTTTTCAATAATTCTAATCATACTTACCTCTCTAAAATAACCTTATATCAATTTTAATATATCTTGTCATAAATATCAATATAATAAATAATAATAATACCCCATATCCAATATAATCAGCTCTCTTATAGGTCAAAGGTCTCAATTTTGTGCGTTTTGTGCTACTAGAATAGCACCTTGACTCCATTGCGTATGCCAGGTCATTTGCCCTTCTAAACGATGATACAAATAGCGGAACAAGTAATGGAACAAGTGATTTTGCCTTTTCTATAAGATTTCCTTTGTCAAAATCTGCCCCTCGTGACATTTGAGCCTTCATAATCTTATCAACTTCTTCTATAAGAATTGGAATAAATCTTAAAGCAATAGACATCATGAGTGCAATTTCAGCAACCGGTACATTAAATATGTTCAAAAATGACAATCCTTTTTCTAATCCATCTGTAAGTTTACTTGGAGTAGTTGTTAATGTCAATATAGAAGAACCAATAACAAGATACACTAATCTTATAGCCATCTTAACTGCGATTATTAGTCCTTCTTTTGAAACGCCAAGAGGTCCTAGTTCAAATATTTTTTCACCTGGTGTTAAAAATAGGTTAAAAAATATAGATATAAAAAGTAGTAGCAAAAGAGATTTTAAACCTTTAATTATAAATCCAAAAGGCACTTTGCATAACACAATAATAGTAACTAAAAATATAGTTGCAAAGATATAAGCATATATGTTTGTAGATATGAATAGCGAAATCAAAAAAATCAGAGTAGCTACAAGTTTTACTCTTGGGTCAAGCGAATGTATCACGCTATCTTTTTTGTAATATTGTCCGAGTGTTATATCTTTAATCATGGTATTTTTTTAATGCTTCAAATATATCATTGAACTTTAAATTAGAATTGTCAATTTTATAACCTTTTTCAAAAAGTCTATAATATATCTCAACTGCATAAGGTAATTCTAAATTCGCTTTCTTCATGATTTCTTTATCCGATAAAACTTCTGAAGTCATTCCAAATTTTACAACTTTGCCCTCATTTAATACGATAACTTTATTTGCATATTCTATTACATCATCCAAATTATGAGTAATGTATATAATCGTAGTCCCATATTTTTCATTAAGCACTTTAACAAAATCATAAAAGTGCTCTTTTGACATAGGGTCAAGACCAGCATCTGGTTCATCAAAAATCATAATATCAGGTTGCATAACAAATACTCCAGCAAATGCAACCTTCCTTTTTTCTCCTCCAGATAAATTAAATGGTGTCTCTTCTTTCAAATGCTCTATACCGAGCATTTTTAGAATCTCAAGGGATTTATTATAAGCCTCTTCCTTTGAAAGTCCCTTTTTAATTGCACCAAATGCAACATCTTCAATGACAGTTTCAGAAAATAATTGATATTCAGGATATTGAAATACTATACCGCAGTGAAATCTCAAATCAGTAAGATTAAAATCTTTATCATATATGCTCTTACCTCTAAATAAAATATCACCACTATCTGCTTTATATAATCCATTAAGATGGCTTATAAGAGTACTCTTTCCACTTCCAGACTCTCCTATTAATGCCACAAAATCTTTTTCTTTTATATCAAAAGAAACTCCATCTAAAGCAAATTTAGACGCAGTATCGTATTTGTCATATTTATATTTGATATTTTTTACTTCAAGTATTGACATAATTCATCTATTGTGAATTCATTTCCTATAAGATTCTTCCCACATTCTTTTAGACTAGTAGCAAGTTTTGGTATATAAGGTAATACAATACCCGCTTTTTCCAACTTATCTTTTTGTAAAATAATATTTCTTGGTGTATCATCTGCTATAATCTTTCCTTCATTAAATATTAAAACTCTATCAGCATATGATATCTCTTCAACAAAATGTGAAATTAATATTACAGTAATGTTTTCATCTTTATTGAGTCTCTTTACTTTATCAAGCAAATCTTTTCTACCATTTTTATCTATCATACTAGTCGGTTCATCAAGAACAATAATTTTTGATTTCATGGCAATTATGCCTGCGATAGAAACTTTTTGTTTTTGACCGCCTGATAGTTTGGATGTCATGGAATATCTTAAATCCTTTATTCCAAGACTATCTAAAGCTTCATCTATTCTCTTATCCATAGTTATAGAATCTATCCCAAGATTTTCCATCCCAAAAGCTATATCTTCTTCAACTATGCTAGCGACAATTTGATTGTCAGGATTTTGAAATGCCATGCCAATATTTTTTCTGATGTCAATAGTTTTAGTTTCATCCTTAGTATTCATACCATTTACTATCACATCTCCTTCAGTGGGTAAAATTAAAGCATTTAGGCACTTTGCAAATGTTGATTTTCCACTGCCATTTCTACCTAGAATACAAACAAATTCTCCTTCATTTATAGAAAGAGATATGTCGTCTATTGCTCTTTTCTTTGATGTAATATTCCCATCAGCGTTCAACACATCAAAATCAACTATTAAGTTGTTAATTTTTATATTCTGCATATAATACTTGTAGGGGCGGATAATATCCGCCCCTACATATAAAATAAAATATTAAATTAAAATCAAAATCATATTATCCTTGAATCCATCTTCCATCGCTACCAATATTGAATCCATTTATAGTGGTACTTGTAGCCATAAATCCATATAGACCTTGCGTAGTCCCTTTTGGATAAAAATAGTAATAGGCAATATTGCCATTTGAATCAGCTATCTGTTTCCAACCTGTTACCATGACGCCATTTTCATCAAAGTAGAAATATCTATTCTCGTACTTAACCCAAGAATTCATAAGCATAGCACCATAGTTGTCGCCAGATGTAACATCAAAATAATAATAAGTGTCATTTATATTCACCCAGCCAGTAATCATAGTTCCGTCAGAGCCAAGATAATAAGTTCTATTATTGATGTTTTGGAGACCAACTCTCATCTCTCCTCTTTCATCAAGATAGTACCAATTGTTTTGCCATTGAACCCATCCATTTCTAACCATCTGTCCATCTGGTCTATAAAAATACCACGAATTATTTAACTGAATCCAACCAACATTTGTAGCACCAGAACTAATAGCTCCAGCACCGCCGCCCCTTGCTATCATTGATATGATGCTTGCATCTACATATATACCACCAGACTCAACATACTCCGAATTTTTACCATAAGCACCTTGTGCATCAGTTCCAGCAACTGTTCTTACTTTAAACATATAGTCGCCTTCTTTATTGAAGTAACTAGCAAAATTATAACTATTACCACGATACCTATCGACTCTTGCGACAACTGACGAACCTCTATATAAAACTATATCATAACATCCCGAATCTGATATATTTGGCGAATCCCATCTTGCAGTTCCTCTTTCATCTTCCCAATAAGCACTCTCTGGTGGGTTAAAAGTTCCCTTAAGTCCTTGAAGTGCAAATACAACTTTTAAGTTTGAATTTGAAAGTCTTGACGCAGAAATAAATGTGCCTTTAGAAATATAACAAGTAGAACTTGAATATGAACTTAAAAATCTATAGTAATAATCGTTATTTCCACTATAGTTTGAAGTGTCATAATCTTTTGTGACAAGATACACAACAACCTTTGGCATACCGCCAATATCAAACTCTCTGTCACCTTGTGAATACCACTCACAAGACTCTATCTCATACTTTGCTGTCTCATTGATATACACCATATCAGTAGTATTACCTTCATTGTTGTATGTAATTTCTGGCAAACCTTCTGAACTTATTGATTCATAATCCAATTCAAAATTAGTCCTTATACTGATAGAAGTGATATCTTTATAAATTACACTCGCACTAACTATCATCGTTGCACACAATACTGCAACTATCGAAAATAAGCTAGCAATTATCTTTTTATTTAGCTTCATCATTAACTCCTTTCAAAAGTCTCAAATAAAAAAGCAATAAGACATTGCCCCCCTTATCGATTAATTATATATATACATAATAATACCTTATTTTTAGTATAAAGTCAATGTTTTTCACAATTTATACACATTTTTTTAACAATAATAAT
>JAFXWR010000283.1 GCA_017542725.1 Lachnospiraceae bacterium
AATGTAAAAATTATAATATTAATAGTAACTTCTTTGCTCTGCTCACCTCTCACTTCCTGCTCAAATAATCAAAGAAGTGAAATTATTTTATCGCAAGAAAATGAAATTGCAGAAACATTTTCTATTGAAAGTAATGATGATAATCTAATAAATAATGACGATAATGACACCAATAATACCACAGAGAACTCACTAACAGATCCTGATGATTTAAGTGACAAATCTGAAATTTACATCACTAAAAAAATCTATCTCGACTTCACCGCTCCCTATGCCACCTACTCTATAATCAATGACGGCTATGCGGTTCTCTATCAACTTAAAAAAAATAAAGTTTCAAATTATAAAAATAAAACCATAGCAGTAAATGCTGGTCACGGAACTAAAGGCGGAGCAACTGTCAAGACATTTGCTCATCCGGATTTTTCTCCAAAAGTTACTGGTGGTTCAAATGCAGCAGGCTCTATCTTATCTGCAGCAGTATCTGCAGGGATGACGTTTGAAAATGGAATGACAGAGGCAAATGCAAATCTCGTAGTGGCATATCTGCTCAAAGATAAACTTCTTGATAACGGCTATTCAGTTCTTATGATAAGAGAAAATGATGACTGTCGACTTGATAATATCGCGAGAACTGTAATTGCAAATGAAAATGCAGATGCGCATGTGTCAATTCATTTTGATTCTACAACCAATGACAAAGGGATTTTTTACATAGTTCCATATAATGATGCGAATTATCTCAATATGGAACCACTAAAATCAAATGCAAAAAATATAAAAGCATTTGGAGATAGTATCATAGAAGCATATAGAGATATGGGAGAAAAAATTTGGAAAGATAGAGGAACTTTGCAAGGAGATCTCACTCAGCTCTCATTTTCCACAAATGCGAGTGTAGATATAGAACTTGGAGACAGAAAAACAGAAGTCACAAAAGAGAAGGCAGAAATTTTCGCTGAGGGCCTCGCCCGCGGCATCGATAATTATTTCAATTAGAATTATGAAAAGATTATTTACAATTTTATTATTAGTAATCTTTACCACCTCCTGCACCAGCAAAGTAGTCAGTGACTTAGAAGAGTCACCTACATTTATGTTGGAACCCGCAAATCAATTTGCGATTGACAAGGAGACGATGGTAGAGACGCAGGAGCCTACTAAGGCACACAGAGAGTATCCTGCCGATTTTAAGTTATCACCAGATCTTGAAGTTGTAATAGGCGAAAAGCAGTACCTCACTAAAATTAACTACATATACAATAACATCGATAAATTTGCAAACTCAAGTATTATAGTAGAAGGTATGTATGGTTGGTATAAATCATGGGATGACACATTTGAATTCCCGATGGTATATAGAAACGGCCCCGCCGAATATGGAGACGACCAATATGGCGGCTTTTATATGGTAAATATCAACCAAGACGCCTATCACTTAAATGACTGGATAAGAGTTAAGGGCAAGCCTTTTATGTATGAACACACTGACTCTGAGGGTGAAGTGCAAAAATACCTATTTTTAGTGGTTGAGCAGATAGAAATTTTGCCCCTTAAAGAAAGAAAGGCTGAAATGGTCAATAATTAGCTGCTAAATAATGTCCAAAAATACTTGCAAAAGGCTTAAAAATAGTGTATCATTATTAGGCGCGGCAAAACCGCTATGTTTTTATTGTAGAAGGAAAAAATCATGAAGAAGATAAGATTATTTCTGACAATTTTATTTGTGATGTCATTCGTATTTTTGTATGCATTAGTTTCGCATGCAGCAGGATGGGTAGATGATGGTGGTGGAAACTGGTCATATGTAGATAGAGATGGTTATTATGTCACTGAGACGATTAAGACATCAGGGGATGAAAAGTATTACCTTGATGAATACGGCATAATGGTTAGAGACTATCTATTAGAAAATTATAATGGCGCAGTATATTATTTTGATGATACTGGAAAGATGGTTAGAAATACTTGGGTTGCAGTTGAACCATCACAGGTTTATAATGCGATGGATAATCCACCAACTATTTATCTCTATTATTTTGGTACGAATGGCAAAGCATATAGCGCAAGAGAAGGTATCAAAAGATTTACTATTGATGGAAAAAAATATTTATTCAATGAAAATGGACAAATGCTTTCTGGCTGGATAAATGAAGAAGGTGAAAGATGGGACGAATATCAGTCAGAAGATGATCCTTTCGATGGATTTTGTTATTATGCTGGCGATGAGACAGATGGAGTTCTTCGTGAAGGTTGGACCGCATATGAAGATGGTTCAGTGCAAGATAAATATTATACGAAACAAACTCTTTGGTTCTACTTTAAGCGAAATGATAATAAAAAGATTCAATCAGATAGAGATGATGAATTTAAAACTAAAGTTATAAATGGAAATACCTATGCCTTTGACGACAAAGGTGTCATGGTTGTAGGATGGGATTCTGATACACTTGATGTCAATAATGAAGATTCAAGTATTAGATCTAAAAAGTACTTTGTGGAAGAAGAAGGCAATGACATGGGTAGAAACACTAAGAAAGAGTGGTTCTTTGCAGTTCCTTCTATGAAGCAAAATCTTGATGACCACGATCAAGAATTGGAAAGATGGTTCTATGCACTTGGTAGCGGTGAAGTTGTAAAAGGAATGATGAAGAAAATCAATGCTGACTACTATGTGTTCAATAAAGAAGGTATCATGAAATCAGGACTCTGTGTCATCAATAAACAGACAAGAGAATATATCGATAGCATAGATGCAGAGAGGACAGAAGGTAAGGACTTCATCATAAGTAGACATTATATAAGTTCAGAAAAGACATCAAATGCAAAAGAATTTGAAATTTTTGATGATAAAAATCATGTGATTTATTTCTTTAGAGATGATGAAGTAGAGGACAAGGCAAACTTTGGTAAGAGAAAGTTTGGGGAAATAGATGTAGCTTTTGGAGATGACGATTATACATTTGCAGGTAAATCAAGTGGAGAATATGAAGGTTTAAAGAGCAAAAAGTATTATCAAGCAGGAATTCTTCTTCAACCAGATCCAACTATAAATATGGGAGTAGTTCTTGTAGGATATTCAAGAGATGAGGCTGGGGAGACAACTGACTATGACCTTATATACAATAATTCAACTAATCCTTGGGCTAACCCAGATAAGAACCACAATAATATATTGAGCGATTATATAGTTACTGAGGACTTTAATAGGTGTTATAATGACTATGGCGTTGTTCCTGCTTTTGTAGTAGTTAATTCAAAAGGTGTAAAATTCAATAAGTCAAGAAAAGTTAAAAAAGATAAAAATGGTAGATATTGGCTTATGGGAGCAAATGGTATGCTTGTAAATGTCTATGAGGTACCAATTCGCTATAATTCAAAAGAAGGCTGGCAGTTCCAAAGCGAAATGCTCAATTCTGAGGCAAAAGTAAGAACACAGTGGATAAAGTTTGGAACTTTAGATGAATATGGTAAAACTTGTAAATATAGCAAAACTGACCCAGGTGACTATGCTTTAAGACTCGATGACAATTACTGCCTAAATTTCCGTTTTGCCGATTAAAAAAGAGGCTCTCAAGCCTCTTTTTTCATGTAAGAAAATTGTAAGTAAATCTTATAAAAAATTATATTGAAAAACCATGCCTCTTATACTATCATTACCATATCAAACTAAGTGTACAGCTTAGAAATTAAAAAAAGGAGATTTAAATCTTATGAAGAAACAAACAAAACTCGGCTTAGTTTTAGCTGCAGCAGCCGTTATTTCTGTTTCAGTTGCTTCACTTGTATCTGCAAGAGGTTGGGTACAAAATGGTGCTGACTGGTACTACGTAAATAATGACGGCGAGTATGTAACTGATACTATCCAATCTTCAGGAAACTCAAAGTTCTATCTTGGTGAGGATGGAGCTATGCAAAGAGATTACTTCCTTGAGGATTACAATGAAAACACTTACTACTTTGGAACTAATGGTGCCATGGTTACTAACACATGGGTAGCTATTGAGTCTACAAGAGTAGGTAACACTGATGACTATGTACCAGATAATTACTGGTATTATTTCCAAGCTTCAGGAAAAGCTATGAAAGGTACTGGAGAAAAAGGAAAGAAAGCAACAATCGATGGAAAGAAGTACGTATTCAATGAGTACGGACAAATGGCTGTTGGTTGGTTCGGCGAAGATGGAAAGACTTTCGGCGAAGATGAAGAGAACCCATTTTCAAACGCTGTATATTATGCAGGCGGAGACAATGATGGTGTCCTTCGTACAGGTTGGTTAACATACTATGATGGATATGATACTGCACCACAAATTGAGAATGCTGAAGATTATACAAATCTTTACTTCTACTTCAACCCATCAAACTGCAAGAAGACAGGTTACAATTCATCTACACAAGCTTTTGAGTATCAAACAAAGAAGATCAACGGAAGAACTTATGCTTTCAATGATGATGGTGTAATGATTTCTGGTTGGGATGTTTTTGAAACTGCTGACAATTCTGAATGGGATACTTTAGCAGGAAAAGTAACTTACTTCTCAGGCGAAGATGATGGTCACCAAGTAAAGAAAGGATGGGTATATGCTGTTCCATCTGGATCAATTGATCAAAAGAAACATGACGACGATGAAGAAGTTTATATGTATTTCTTAGGCTCAGGTGATTCTGTAAGAGATCAATTCAAGAAGATCAATGGTAAGTGGTATTGCTTTGACTGGAAAGGTATCATGAAAACTGGTATCGTAATCTGGTGTCCATCAGAATCAGATGCTAAAACTGTGGATGTTACTAGTGAGCACAATGAAATTAACACAAAGTATATAGATAAACTTGATTTTGACTATGCAGAAGGTGCTGATATCGCTAAGTGGGGTCTTTTACAAACTGATTCAAGCAAATTTGTACAAGTAAATGAGAATGGTGAATTCGAAGACGAATTCGACTTAACAGGTGGAGGATATAGTGCAAGATTAAACCCAGGTAC
>JAFXWR010000284.1 GCA_017542725.1 Lachnospiraceae bacterium
CCATATCTCTCCATTGGTTAATTCTGCGAGTGATTCCTCAGGTATACTAAACCAGTCGCTAGCTGATAAATTTCCATTAGATGTTCCTGTCTTCTCTCTCAAAAAATCAGAAACCCTTTTTACGCCTCTTCGATTACCACCAACAGGCGACATAATCTCTCGTGTATATCCTTTATAATCTCTTGGTAGCTTTGCATAGGCTCTCTCAAGTTTAAATTTCATATCATCATCTATATCATCAGATATAAATATTAAAAAACCAGGGTCAAAATCGTGGTCAGTCGAAACTTTATCGTCATAACCAAAGCACTCCGAGCCAGAACCTATAAGTCCTACTGCAACCTTAGATTCAAGTTCAGGAAATTGCTCTTTTATCATAGGAGCCCCAAATTCCTCATAAAACGATTTTGATATTTCTAAACCTTTCATGGCAATTATTATAGCATATAAAGTGATTATAATAAAGATTAACAATAATTATCAAATATATAGCAATAAAATAGGTGGCAAACGCCACCTAAACTTAACTCATCATTATAAATAATTATTTCATTGCAAATACTGCCATTGCCTCATCTATGTCCTTAGCAACTGCATTTACAACTATATTTGTCATTGATGCAAATGAGAATACCTTAGTAGTTGCTATATAGTCTTGTATTTCTTTTATTCCTGCATTTGAGAAGTAGTTAATCTTTCTTACTCCACACTCTATAGCTTTTCTTATAGCATCTTTTGGAAGATTTCCTGCACCGTGCAATACTAATGGGAGATTAGTTTTTTCAGATATTTCCTTGAGCAAATTATAATTCAATTCTTTTTGATCTGCTGCACTATGTGAGTTTCCTACTGATGGTGCAAGTGCGTCAATATCTACTTCATTCAAATATTTCATAAGTTGCTCTACATCTGTTATAGTAGACTGCTCACTCTTATGTCCACCAACAAATCCGAAACTTGCTTCTATATTTGCATCTGCTGACTTTGCAAGGTCTACAACTTCTTTACCCTTCCTAACATTTTCTTCGAATGGTAAATCAGCCCCATCATACATTACAGCAGTAAAACCCATTTTAAGTCCTTGCTTTATATAATCAGCATCCTTACAGTGGTCAAGCATAGGGCATACATCTACTTTTGCTTTCTTTGCTAATTCAACTATTACTGGTCCCATGTACTTAAGCGGAACCTCATCTTCAAAAGTTGCAGAATGCTTAATTATTACTGGCTCTCCTCTTTTCTCAGCTACTTCTATAATCGCTCTCAAAATTTCAAAGCTTGTAGCTGTAAATGCACCTACTGCACGATTTTTTCTAGTAGCCTCTTCAAGTATTGGATTTAATTTCTGAATCATAATAAATACCTCCCATGTATTTAATATTTATTTTATTTTAATAATTTTCTTACTGCTTCTGCCGATTCATCTGTCACAGATGGATCTCCCTCATGTGGTGTCCATAAGCCTATTTCGCCTTTAGTATATCTTGGTATTATATGTAAATGGTAATGGCTTACAGTTTGACCAGCTATTTCACCATTATTTTGTATAATATTGTAATCTGTAAATCCGTGAACCTTTTTCATGGCTTCAACTATCTTCTTTGCTAACACAAGCACCTTAGATGCCTTGTCATCACTTAGATCTGACAATGTTGCTGCATGCTCTTTTGGCACTATAAGCACATGCCCTTTAGTGCCAGGTGCTATGTCAAGAAATGCCAAGAAGTCATTGTCTTCGTAGACTACCTTTGATGGTATTTCTTTATTTAATATTTTACAAAAAATACAATTGCTATCCATAATACTCCTTTGGGCTCGCAAGCTTCGCCCCTACGATTAATTTTCAATGTTTGAATTAGTTGCAGTAACAGGTCGATACTCTTCTGCTATATAAACATTTCCATATGCTCTACCATAGTGTGTGACCATTGATGCAAGCTCATGAGTTGGTCTATATATATCAAGGTGATTGTTCTTAACTCCGCCACCTCTGTCCTCAACTACATATACGCCATCATATATTTGCCCATCTTTTCCTACAGCATTCTCAAGTATTATAACTGTCCCTTTTGGCAAAACTTTCCAATCAGATGCTATGGTGTGTGCCTCTCTTACAGGTTTACCACTTGCGGTAATACCTGTTCCTGAACCACACTTATTACAAGCACAGTAACCAGATAAAGAAAACTTACCTTTATCTTCACCCTTCACATAAGCAATGCCATCATGTATATATATTTTGCTTTCAGTAGCTACTTCTATAACCTGTGTGCCAATAAGTGGTATAACTTCCTTTGTCTCTTCCACGACTCCTGGTCCAACTATATTTTGCTGTAACACATTTGTACTAGCGCAAGTGCAAAATATGCTAGTTATTATTATACAAATTATTAGTATAACTGAAATTCTTACTCTTTTAAACATACTTCCATTATATCATAATAAATTCAATATTACTATACCTAAAAATCAATTATTTTGCTAATTCTGACAAATATTCAAGTGCTTTTTCTCCAAATCCTCCAAATAATATGCCAAAAATCGCTCCTAGAATAATAATTTTTATAGCAGACAACTTTTTCTTAAAAAATTTCTTGTATAAGATTATCGATACAAATATAAGTATAGTTATAACAATCAACTTAAAAATATAGACAAAATACCCATACTGCTCATATACCAATGCATTAAAATTGACATCCACCGGTATATCTACTGCTAACTTCTTTGATATTGGTTTCATATACTTACTCAAATTTATATATTTGATAAGATTTGGAACCAACTGCTTGTAATATAAACTTATACCAACCGCCATTATAAGTCCGATAATACTTGGTCTAATAATAGATAATGCATAACTTACTCTTTCATTCTTAAGCATATCACTAAAACAAATTGTAAAAATAAGTATGATTATAAATGCAGGTAATATCTCAGCAAGTGTAGCAACAATTGCCCCAGGTACTCCTGCTACCTCAGTCCCTACAAATGTAGCAAGATTTACAGCTACAGGTCCTGGCGTACTTTCCGAAATAGCAATAAAATCTACTAACAATTCATCAGTGATTACATCATAATGAGCTGCCACATCTTTTATAAGTGGTATGGCAGCGTATGCTCCACCAAAACTTAAAATGCCAACCATAAAGAAATCGATTATAAGTTTAATGTAGATCATTTCTATACCTCACTAAACTCAAAATGATTCCAAGTCCAATTGCTGAGAATATCAAAACTACTGAACTTATATTAATATCATAAATTTCAATAACAAAAAAGATGATAGTAAATATAGAAAAGAGAAGTATAACTAATGGCTTATTATCCGATTTTTTAACTTCGCCTTTTACAAGATTGTAAGCAGTTCGCATAATTATAATAGCAACTGCAACTCGTATACCAAAAAAAGCATTGGCAACTACTTTATATTTTAAGAAATCTTTTAAGTATGTAGCTATAATATAAATAATTATGAGTGATGGCAATACAACACCGAGCGTAGACACTATAGCACCTATAATTTTTGATTTCTTATGCCCTACATAGGTTGCCATATTTACTGCTATAGGTCCAGGTGTACTTTCTGCAACTGCAATAAGATTTACAAATTCGTCATTTGTAATCCAATTTTTCTTGTCAATGCATTCATCTTTAACAATGGATATCATTCCATATCCACCGCCAAAAGTAAAAAGGCCTATTTTAAAAAAAGTTATAAAAAGTTCTAAAATCATTTTATTCCTTGTTATAGTTTTTCAACAAAATGTTCATGGTCATGAGTTTTTATTGGTTGCATATAATTATCCCCATACTCAATTTTTAATACTCTATCATATTCTTTTGGGATACATAGTTTCAAGTTCTCAAAATCCGAAAGTATATATTCATCAAACAAATCGGATTCAAATTGATATCCAGGATACTCTGGCGACCAAGAGGTGCAATAATATTTATTGGTTTTACCCGTGTATTTTGTTGCACACTCATTGTAAAGTTTACACAATTGCTTTATACTAAAAAGTTTACCAACAAGAGATAATACTTTGATTGCAATTTTTTCTTTAAACCCGTATTTAAAATACTTTATGTCATGCCTCTTTGACATCGCAAGACCAAATATAATTTGCTGCTTTAGTACATACATTCTATTAGAAAATTTTGACTCAGGTATATTATCAAGAACATACAAATCAAGAGTTGCATAACTAAATATCCCATCATATAAGTTCCTGCTTGCAGCATCTTCTCTTACACTTTCATTCTTATAATAAATTCTAACATTAAAATCAAGAAATTCCTTTTTATCTTCTGGATAATATACCCCTATACAGTCTGGTAGCGTGATTTGTTTTATGACATTAATAAACCTATCGTATTCTTCCCTCCTAAATAAAATATCAGCATCATCATCCCATTCTATAAATCCCTTTTCTCTCACAGCGCCAATTAGGCTCCCACAATCAAGTGAATATCCTATCTTGTTGTCTATGCATATTTTGTGCACAAATTCAACTAAAAGAAGCACCTTCTTCTGAATATCTGATAAATTTTTATTTTTTATATCCTTAGCCATTATTGTAAATTTAGGGTTGCGTAATTGTTATTTGTGATATCCTCATATAATATAATTACATTGCTATTACCAATATCCTCTGGTGGAATTTCACTAAAATCACTAACCATTATCATCGGTTTTCCTACATCATTAATATCATAAATCTTTAGTATGCTTTCTGCATAAAAATTAGTCAATCCATAGTATTTGTTTATTACATAGATCTTTTTATTATTTACAATATCATCCACTCCATATTTACCTATTGTATTATCGTAGATTGAATTAACTCTTATCATGTCAACAATACAGTGTATCTTTGGGAAATATTTTCTATAACTAAGCTCAATAGGTATCCTGGTCACAAATACCAATGTAATCAACAATATAGGTAAAACTCTTAGCTTTTTAAGCTTTAACTTGCTCACAATAAATGAACACATATAGAGTAGGTACAACATTGCTGCCGTGAAACTTACATATATAAATCTAAGTTCAACTCTAATTGTAACACTTGATGCTCCGATACACACTGCAATAAAAGACAAAAACAACAAGTCAGCAGCCACATACTTCATCTCTTGTCTATTCATAATTCTAATAACTATATACCACAATATAACTACCAGTATAAGTGCTATAGACACTATAAGTAAGTATTTTGACATTATATCTGGCAAACTTACAAAATCAATTCCATATAAATAATCTGGACCTATGTTTATGCCAAATATAAACGCAACCTGTATAAAACAATACTTTATGCACTCGACTATATTAAAAGTCTCTTCAACATAAGTTCCGCCTGTTCCTGCAGGCATTACCTTTCCTATAGCCAAATACCTTATATAACATATGAGAGATATTTCCAAAATAAATACGAATAATGCAATTATTTTATTTTTGTTAATCACTTTTTCCCCCTTAGCGGTAAATATAGCTATAACAATAGGGGCTGCAGTACACAAAAATCGTTCATGTGTAAATACCAAAATAAAAAATAGAATAAATAAAGCAACTATATTCTTTATATTTTTATTATTGTTCTCTTCTATAACTCCCGAGAGCTTTAAGCAATAGAAAAGAACTAAAAGTGCTAATAACAATGCTGTAGATTCTAGAGAACCTATTCCTTGGCTAATCTGGTAATACGCATAGTGCGCTACAACATACAATGAAGAAATCAATATTGATAACATATGATTCTTACTTAATCTTTTAGCGAAGTGATATATAAATAGTGCAATGAGTGAGTTATATACTTTATTAATTATCGTTAACTTCATCGGATTTGTTCCAATGATTACATAAAATATGTATTGTATCGCATCAAATACCGGTCTATATCTACTTGCTTCGTAAAATTTAAATGCAAATTCAAATATATTCAGTCCTCTAAACCACGACCAATGAAATAAGTCGTCCATGTAAAATGCCTTTAAAACCAAATCTTTATTGATGTAAAAGCATAGTGTTAGCAGAAATAAAAACACTATCACATATTCTACTATTTTTTTTATCACATTTTTCATATAACTAATAATTCTTCCTCAACTTTAACAAATAATATTCCCAGGCACCTATGACTATCGCATACTCGGCATTTTCTACAAACACAACTTCATTTTTTGTATACTCAGCTATTTTTTTTATACAAGTTTTAACATAATCATCAGCAACCATTGTCCCTATAAATATCGAAGGCTGATTATTATTTATTGATTTTACAATTAGCATTATGTTCTCTAATATCATATTTAATAATGCAGCAATATAGTCATTTTTATTCGCCTTCTTTTGTATTGCTGCAAAATTTGCCGCTGTTATATCTGATGTCATATTACCAATATTGTTCTTACTTATGTCACCAATCATCAAATCAACATGAGATTTATTTCCACTTTTTGCCATATCAATCAAAGTCTTAAAATTAGTTATTTTTTTATCTTCACACTCTACATTTGATAATATAGCACTTCCAAGTCCTACAAGTGTACCACCACCAAGTCCTGTGCCGCCTATTCTCTCCACTCTTTCCAAATCACTATATACAATTGTAGTTCCTGTGCCAATCGAAACAACATTTCCCTTTTCAAGTTTTGAAAGAATTATTCCGCCATAGGCAATAGCATTGAACTCATCTATCTTTATAATCTCTATGCCTTCAAAGTCATCATCAAGATACGAACTTCCAGTTCCTGTCGCCAGTATCTTTTCTATATTTTTTTTATCAATACTATATTTATTTATTATCTCAAAAATAAATAAGGCAAAGTCGGTTGCAATGCTTCTTCCTTTGCCAATAATTTCTATATTTGCTTCTTTTTCATTTTCAGCAATCTTTAAAACTAAATATTTGAAATTTGTGCTTCCAAAGTCAAATACTAATGTATACATTAGTCTACCTCATTTCGGTTTGAAACAAAGTTAGTAACAAGCAAAACAATAAGAACAATCAAAAACATTATAGTTGAAAGTGCATATAAGGAAGGATTCAATCCTCTCTTAACCTGAGCATAGACAAGTGTGGATATTGTATTTATTCCCGCTCCTCTCGTAAAGTGAGTTATAATGAAATCATCTAAACTCATAGTAACTGCAAGCATAAAGCCACTAACAACTCCTGGCATAATCTCTGGCAATACAACTTTAAAAAATGCTTGTGAACTAGTTGCACCAAGATCTCTCGCCGCCTGATATTCAAGTTGTGATGCTCCCTTAAGCTTTGGCAGTACTGACAAAATTACATATGGTAAATTAAAAGTAATATGTGAAATAAGCACTGTTTTGAATGAAAGTGAAGAAAAAAATGGTATGGCCTTACCCAAGACTATAAAGCAAAGCATCAATGAAATTCCTGTAACAACATCGGCATTTAGCATAGGAATATTCGTGATGCTCATGTACATAGTTCTTTTTCTTCTTGACATATTGCTTATGGCAACTGATGCCATAGTTCCGATTATAACTGCTATGATTGACGACAACAAGGCTATAAGTATTGTGTTTTTTAATGCCGAAACTATATTTCTATCTGAAAACATTTGCTGATACCACTTTAAAGAGAAGCCGGTAAAATTCACTCTTGACTTAGAAGAATTAAACGACAAAACTACCATGACCAATATTGGAACATAGGTAAATAATAGTATAAATGACAAATATGCATTTTTAATTATTTTTCTAAGCATAACTTTTAAATTAAGTTTGTCTCCTCATCTTTATCAGTAAATTTATTTGTTATTCCCATTACAATAAATATAAAAACTATAAGCACTAAAGAAAGTCCAGATCCAAGATGCCAATTTGAAGTGGTTAAAAACTCTTGTTCTATTACATTGCCTATAAGCAAGAAAAGCCCACCACCAAGCATGTAAGATATAGCAACTGTTGTGAGTGCAGGTATAAACACCATCGTTATGCCTGACACCATGCCCGGGATACTAAGCGGGAAGATAATTCTTGTAAATACTTGGAGTTCGCTTGCTCCCAAATCTCTCGCACCATTTAAGGTGTCATCTTTTATTTTCATAAGTGCATTATAAAGTGGCAAAATCATAAAAGGCAAAAAGTCATAAACCATACCAAGAATAATGGCAATTTCTGTATTTACAATATTTATGCCAGGTAATCCAAATTTTGCAAGAATCAAGTTTATAACTCCTCTCTTTTCTATAAGAGTTAGCCACGCATATATTCTTAAAAGCCCATTCATCCACATAGGTAGTATAAATACATAAACCACAAAAGAAGATTTTTTCGTCTTACTATTTCTAAAAATAAGCGCTATAGGATACGCAAGTATGATGCAGATTAGAGTACTTATAAATGCCAATTTAAACGCTTGTAAAAAACTTTTAAAATGAATAGGGTTAAAAAAACTTATTACATTATCAAGAGTAAAAGCATTAGCATCATTTGTCAATCCATAATAGACAACAAAAATAAGCGGGATTACTATGAATCCTATCATCCATATAGAATATGGTGCTGCTACTAATCTGTTTCTCAGTCTACTATTCACTATTATTCTGCCTCATCTTCAATTGGGTCTATAGCTGCCTCATCTTCTGATGTAGGCTTGTTCATTATTTGTATATTTTGAGGTTCCACATACACTCCAACTTCTTTACCAGGCTCATGCAAAATAGTAGAGTGAACTAGCCATTCTTTACCATCATCAGTAACACAAAGCATCTCATACATTTCACCTTTAAATATAACATGAGTCATTCTACCATGTAATATTGCTTTTTCACTATTAGGTGCTACAATCTCAACATCCTCTGGTCTTATAACTATGTCAACAGCTTTATTTGTACCAAAGCCAGCATCTATACACTTAAACTTTTTACCTGATATTTCCACAACATAATCTTCTATCATCTTACCATCTACTATATTGCTATCACCAATAAATGTAGCAACAAAAGCATTTTCAGGTTCATTGTAAATTTGTTCTGGTGTTCCCATTTGTTGTATATAGCCTTGATTCATTACAACTATTGTGTCAGACATGGTAAGTGCTTCTTCTTGGTCGTGCGTTACATAAATAAATGTTATACCCAATTCATTTTTTAATCTTATA
>JAFXWR010000285.1 GCA_017542725.1 Lachnospiraceae bacterium
AAATAATTATTATCAAATGTATATCTTACAGGAATTCTCTTTATAATAAATGCAGGCAAATCTTTACAATCTCTTCCCCACTGCTTTTCTGTATAGCCTTTAATGAGCTTTTCATAAATGTCTCTTCCGACAAGACTGATTGCCTGTTCTTCAAGATTTCTTGGTTCCCATTTAATTTCTTTTCTCTGATTATTTATTATTTCTCTTGCTTCATCTACAGTTGTAATGCCCCACATCCTTACAAATGTATTCATATTAAAAGGGAGATTATATATTTCACCTTTATAGTTAGCAATTGGAGAATTTGTAAATCTATTAAAATCGGTTACTTCATTTACAAATTTCCACACTTCAATATCACTTGTATGAAAAATATGAGCACCATATTTATGCACATTTATGTTTTCAATTTTCTCATCGTAGATATTTCCAGCAATGTGACTTCTCTTTTCTACAACAACAATTTTTGCATCTTTATTATTCTTTTTTATAAGTCTTGCAAGAGTGGCATTAAAAAGTCCAGCTCCAACTAAACAATAATCATACATATTATTCTTCTTCCCAATTTGTATAATAAGCTTTTACATCTTCATCTTCATCAAGTAAATCAAGAGTCTTTCTAAGTCCATAAACTGCATCTTCATCAGTTACAGATACGTAATTTTCAGGAATCATAGTGACATCGGCTTCAACCATGTTAATTCCTGCCTTTTCAAGTGCCTCTCTACAAGTAGAAAAATCATTTGGCTCTGTTAATATCTCGTATGAATCTTCTTCTTCATTAAAATCAGACGCACCATTTTCAAGTGCAAGTTCCATAAGTTCATCAGCAGTTTTATCACAATCTTCTTTATCTACAAGTATCTGACCTTTTTCTTTAAACATATATGATACTGAACCTTGCGAACCTAAGTTTCCATTTCCCTTAGTAAATGCAGAACGGACATTACCGCCTGTTCTATTTTTATTATCAGTAAGTGCACGGACAAGAATTGCAACACCTGATGGTCCAAATCCTTCATACACAAGTTCTTCAAAATTTACTGCATCGACATTTCCTGCTGCCTTCTTTATACCTTTTTCAATTGTGTCATTTGGCATATTGTTTGCACGAGCCTTGGCAATGACATCACGAAGTTTTGAATTACTTGTCGGATCTGGTCCTCCTTGTTTAACTGCAATAGCAATTTCGTGACCGATGACAGTGAAAATTTTTCCACGAGCTGCATCAGCCTTTTCTTTTTTGTGTTTGATGTTGTTAAACTTACTATGTCCTGACATAAATCCTCCTAATCTACATTTATGACTAAATTATTTACCCATTTAAATTGTCTGTATCTTATATATCCACAAATACCTTTAACTACTGAATCTACAAGAAGTAATGCGTATGCCACATGTATTGGTTGCTTCCATACAAGTACTGATAAGAATGATAATGTAACTCCCAAACACCAGCATGATAAAATATCTATAATAATAGTAATTGTAATGTCGCCACCGGATCTAAGTATGCCTACCAAAAACAAATATCCGTAATTTCCCACTAACATAAATACTGTGGTAACCATCAAAAGTAAATTCATATAATATACCACTTCAGTGCCGAGATTAGCATACATTCTACATACTAGTCCTCTACTTGCAAATGTCAATGCTGCCACAATTACGCTTAAGACAGTGAAAAGCTTTATAAAATATTTTGCATATAGCTTAGCTCTTTCTTTGTTATTACTACCGAGTTCCATACCGAGTATGACAGAGCATGCAGATCCAAATCCAATAAAGAATACTAGTAGCAAATCATAAATTACAAGCACTATAGTAATCGCTGATACTTGAACTGCAGGAAGTCTTCCATAGGCTACCATATATAATGATGTTCCAAGTCCATACACAAATTCATCTAAAATAGTAACAATTGATGTCTTAAAGTAAAGCGATAAATATATTTTATCAAAAAACTTGAGTAAGTCTGATAACTTTTCAACTAGTACTGATTTTGAAATAAACAAATACGAAACTAGTATTAAAGCCTCAAGAAGTCTACTCACTATCGTCGCTATAGCAGCACCTACTACTCCAAGTGCCGGAGCTCCAAAATGTCCATTTATAAGTATATAATTGAGTATTATATTTGTAATCATAGTCACAAGTGATGAGAAAACTGTTATCCTAACTTTTCCAAAACTTCTAAGTATAAGCAATGTGGTAAGAGTGACTGATTGTATAGGATACATGAAGCAAACTATTCTTAAATATTTGACTCCCTCATTCACCAACTGCAGCGATGTAGTCAACACAGAAAGCACTCGATTTGTCGCAAAAAAGCATGGCAGAAAGAAAAACATAGATGCAATAAAGTCTAAAATAATTGTAAGTCCGTAAGTTTTTCTAAGGCCTTCAGGTTTTCCAGCCCCATAGAACTGACTGCAGAGAATCATTCCGCCTGATATAATACCAAATGAGAATGTATTCCAAAAATAAAAAACATTATTTGCAATCCCTACAGCAGCAACTGAATCTGCATCAAGCGTGGCAACCATAAGCGTGTCGGCGAAATTTATTCCAGTATTAATTATGTTCTGTAGAGCTACTGGTATGGCAATAGTTATTGCCAGTTTCATGAATTTTTTATCTTTTAAAAAATCAAACATTATTAAATACTTTTAGTGTTTATCCTGGCAATGTCATTCATCTTTTGTTGCTCTTCGCTTTTTGTTTTTAGTTTTTCATATTCAATCATATCTTTGTAAAGTTTTATTCCTATCCAATATAAGATAGATACAAATGCCAAAACAAAAATCATAGAAAGAGCAAGTTTACCATCAGAATGTATCAATGCATATGCCATTATGCATAATATAACAGTTATGATTATAAGTCCCAACCACGCGAGCACTTTTGCAATTATAGTTTTTTTATTATTATTTTCCATTAAGCCTATTTCTTCATATTTGCACGTTTTCTTAGAGTAGGGTCAAGTATTTTCTTTCTAATTCTAAGACTTTGTGGTGTCACTTCTAAAAGTTCATCAGTATCTATAAACTCAAGACATTGCTCAAGCGACATAATCTTCTTCGGCACAAGTTTAAGTGCTTCGTCAGCTCCTGAAGATCTCATATTTGTGAGTTTCTTAGTCTTGCAAACATTTACTTCTATATCTTCGTTCTTAGGATTTTGTCCTACCACCATACCGCTGTAAACTTTGTCACCAGCACCTATAAATAAAAGTCCTCTCTCTTGAGCATTGTATAGTCCATAGGCAACTGCAACTCCTGATTCAAATGCTATAAGAGAACCAGTTGGTCTATAAGATAAGTCGCCAAGATATGGACCGTAGCCATTATACATGGTGTTTAAAATTCCTGTACCCTTAGTATCAGTTAAGAACTCACCTCTATATCCAATTAAGCCTCTTGATGGGATTAAAAACTCAAGTCTCACGAATTCACCTTGACCTTTTGTCATGCCATTTAACACACCTTTTCTTTGAGTAAGTTTTTGAATGACCGCTCCAGAAAATTCTTCAGGCAAATCTACATAGGCAAGCTCCATAGGTTCGAGTTTTTTTCCATCTGCATCTTCTTTATAAATAACCTCTGCCTTTGAAACAGCAAATTCGTATCCTTCTCTTCTCATTGTTTCAATCAATATAGAAAGGTGTAACTCACCTCTGCCTGAAACTTTAAAACAATCTGGAGAATCAGTTTCTTCAACTCTAAGACTTACATCTGTATTTAATTCTTTAAAAAGTCTTTCTCTTATATGTCTTGATGTTAAAAACTTTCCTTCAGTACCCGCAAGTGGTGAATCATTTACCATAAAGTACATAGAAATAGTAGGTTCACTAATTCTTTGGAATTCAATAGGAGTTAAGTCACTTACATCAGTTATTGTATCCCCAATATGTAAATCTTCTATACCAGTAACTGCAACTATAGAACCTAGTTTAGCATCTTTTACTTCTACTCTCTCAAGTCCTTCAAACTCATAAAGCTTTGAAATTTTAATTTTCTCTTTCTTATTCGCATCGTGATGATTTACTACAATCATCTCTTTATTTACTTCAATCTTTCCCTGTTCTATTTTACCTATACCTATTCTTCCTACAAACTCATTGTAGTCAATAGTAGATATAAGAAGTTTTGCTGGTGCATCTACATCACCATGTGGTGCCTTAAAATATGAAAGAATAGTGTCAAAGAGTGGAATCATATTTGTAGATTCATCTTCAAGGTTTAGTTTTGCATATCCTGCCTTTGCAGACATATATATGAATGGGCAATCAAGCTGCTCATCACTTGCATTTAAATCTAAAAATAATTCAAGTACCTCTTCTACAACTTCCTTTGGTCTGGCTTCGGGTCTATCAATCTTATTTATGCACACTAAGATTGGGAGCTTAAGTTCAAGTGCCTTAGATAGCACGAATCGAGTTTGAGGCATTGTTCCTTCAAATGCATCAACTATAAGTATCGCACCATCAACCATCTTAAGTATTCTTTCTACTTCTCCAGAAAAATCAGCGTGACCGGGAGTATCTACTATATTTATCTTTACATCCTTATAATTTACAGATGTGTTTTTAGAAAGTATTGTTATACCTCTTTCTCTTTCAAGGTCATTTGAGTCCATAACCCTTGTCTGGACTTCCTGATTCTCACGAAAAATTCCTGACTGATGTAAAAGTGCATCAACCAAGGTTGTTTTACCATGATCTACATGGGCTATAATTGCTATATTTCTTACGTCTTCTCTAGTTATTTCCATATTGTCCTCGTCAATATATTATATTTATCACTATTTGTGCGACACAAAAACATTAGGCGACAAACCGCCATTTTATAGATATATTATAGTATGTTTAAAGATTATAGTCAATAAAAATAGGGCTTTTATAGCCCCATTAAATAGAAAAAATGCGTCCCCTTTTATTTCTTTTATTTTCGTTCAAGTAAAGCCTTAAACAAAATTATCGCTTTATCATATTCCATATATTTTTCAGCATCCTGCTCTTTGTCAAGAATTTTTCGCGCCGCAACTTCTGGATGAAATTGAACTCCGATACAAAATCTCTTATCTGGTCTTTCCACGCCTTCAATAATCTTATATCCATCAGTATCAGTGTATGCTGTCACTACAAGTCTAGTATTATCAATGCTCTCTACTGCTTGATGATGCCACGATGGGACTTTATCTATAATGTCTTCACCATATATTTGATATAATAATGATTCTTTAGATGAAACAGTCACAGAATGAGGCATAAAGTCATTTTTATCTATATCACGATGCAACAATTGATATTGTAATCCTTGGTTTGTATACCAAGTAGAAATATCTTGTATCATATCTGCTCCAGAAACTACTGACAACATTTGCATCCCTCTACAGATACATAGCATTGGGATATCATTTTCAAGACAATACGAGAGAAGCAAATAATCTGATACATCTCTTTCTGTGCTATATTCGCTATCATCTAAAATCCCATGCCATTCCTCTTCATTATAGTATAACGTCGGACATATATCTACACCACCTGGAAATACTACGCAATCAACACCTTTCATAACTTCTTTTACATTAGAATTCTGCCATGTATTTATCTTTATTTGTTTTGCTGCATTCAATGTCAATATCCCATTTTCATCTGTCGCATCAATAATCTTATTGTTTTCATCATATTTAAGGTCTGCTGATTTCACTTGTTCTAATATCTGAAGGTTGCCATCACTTGCTACGACAAGGACGGCAAGGAGGTGAAGCGCGTCACCGACGACAACACCGAGGAGGAAGTGGTGGACAACGAGGGCAACGGCGGCAACGGTGGCGGCCAGCAGACTGGTG
>JAFXWR010000286.1 GCA_017542725.1 Lachnospiraceae bacterium
ACAAGTGTCCTCAGGTTTCTTTGTAGGTAAACTTCTTGATTCACTTATTATTGGTATTATTTGTTATATCTGCTGCTTACTAATGAAGATGCCTTATACACCTCTTATATCAGTTATAGTTGGTGTTACAAATATTATTCCATTTTTTGGACCATTTATTGGTGCGGTGCCATCATTTGTATTGATATTTTTGGAAGAGCCATTTTCGTGGAGACCATGGGGATTTTTAATATTTGTGCTTATACTTCAACAAGTTGATGGAAATATTATAGGACCTAAGATTTTGGGAGACAAGACAGGTGTTGGCAGTTTCTGGGTTCTTTTCTCAATATTATTATTTGGTGGACTTTTTGGATTTGTAGGAATGATTATAGCAGTTCCACTTTGGGCAGTTATAACTAGACTCTTTGATGAGTTTGTAACTTCGAGACTTGTAGCAAAAGAATATCCACTTACAAATGAAGATTACAAACGACTTAAAGAATATAATGCTCATCTTAAAAAGGTGAATAAATAATGTATTTATCAACCAAAGGTAGATTTTCTAAACATATAGATTTTATATTACTTGATATTATTTGTATGGAAGTAGCATTTGTCATTGCATACTTTGTAAGGCATGGTAACTTAGTTCTATTTGATAATAAATCTTACAGGGCAGCGATGATAATATTAATAGTTTTAAATCTTGCTGCATGTTATATATTCAACAGCATGCAAGATGTACTCAAGAGAAGTAAACAACTTGAGTTTTATGCGACTATTAAGCAAGTGATATTTACCACACTTTTCTTAGTGCTATATCTATTTGTAACAAAGACTAGCGATGATGTATCAAGAAATGTAATAATCGTTTTTCCGCTGATATATTTTGTACTATCATATATAGTTAGACTTATCTATAAAGCAATACTAAAAAAAATACTTAAGAACAAAACTAATAGACAATTTGTAATAATTACGTTAAAAGATAGATGCGAGAGATTGATAAATAAAATTCATAATACTGTAAATGATATTACTATAAAAGGTATAATACTGCTTGACGCAAATGATATAAAAGAAGTATCAGGAATAAAAGTAGTTAGTGATAATGAAAACATTTTCAAATATCTTCAAACTGAATATGTAGATGAGATTCTGATATCAATTGGTGACTTTGATGTTAAAGACATGATAAAAAAACTCAGCCTTATGGGTATAGTTCTACATGTAGAGTATAATGGCATTGACGATCTAGTAGGAAGCAATAATAAACTCATTGTTGAAAGCATCGCAGATACTACAGTTGTTACTAGCACTATAAATACTATAAATCCACTTCAATTATTCGTAAAAAGATTTATGGATATAGTGTTTGGAATAATAGGGACTATCATAACTTTGATCTTGACAATTATTATAGGACCAATAATTAAGTTTAAGTCAAAAGGGGCAATATTCTTTGTACAAGATAGAGTCGGTAGAAATGGAAAAGTATTCAAGATGATTAAGTTTAGGAGTATGTATCTTGATGCTGAAGATAGAAAGAAAGAACTAGCAAATCAAAATGAAAATAAAGACCAGATGATGTTTAAGATAGAAAATGATCCAAGAATTATAAAGGGCATCGGAGAGTTTATAAGAAAGACTTCTATAGATGAGTTTCCGCAGTTTATAAATGTCTTAAAAGGTGATATGTCTGTAGTTGGTACTAGACCACCTACACTTGATGAGTGGAATAAATACGACTTGCATCACAGAGCCCGCCTGGCTATAAAACCAGGTATCACTGGACTTTGGCAGGTGAGCGGAAGGTCAGAGATAAAAGATTTTGAAGAAGTTGTGAGACTTGACACTGAATATATAAAGGATTTTTCATTGTGGAAGGATGCGTCAATAATTTTTAAGACTGTGAAGGTTGTGTTTAATAGACAGGGGGCGAGATAGTAGTAAGATAACGTTTTATTAAATAGATTTGAAATGATGGTTGAAACAAATATTAAAACTTGCAAAATATTAGGCGTGAATATAGCAGTAGTAAATATGGAATCGCTCCTAAAGTTTATTACTACAAATTTAGATAAATTAAAAGGCGAATATATCTGCGTTTCAAATGTTCACACAACTGTGATGGCATTTGATAATAAAGAATATCTAAATGTTCAAAACAACTCTATTCTTTCGATACCTGATGGAGGACCATTATCAAGTGTTGGTAGAAAAAGAGGATACGCAGCAATGCAGAGAACTACTGGTCCAGATTTACTAGATGAAGTACTAAAAATTAGCATTGATAAAAAATATAGACATTATTTTTATGGATCTACAAAAGAGACATTAGAAAAATTGCAAAGTGAAATTAAAGAGAAATATGGTGATGTATATGTAGTTGGGAAATATAGTCCACCATTTAGAGCATTAACACAAGAAGAAGATTTACAAATTGTTGACAATATAAATAAAGCAAATCCCGACTTTGTATGGGTAGGACTTGGAGCACCAAAGCAAGAGAACTGGATGTATAACCATAAAGGCAAGGTAAATGCATTGATGGTTGGAGTTGGTGCAGCATTTGACTATTTGGCTGGTAATATTAGTAGAGCGCCTAAGTGGATGCAAAAATTAAATCTTGAGTGGCTATATAGACTTATGCAAGACCCAATAAGATTATTTTCGAGATATTTATATACAAATACGAAGTTTTTAATTTATGCAGTTTTATTAAAGAGATAGGAGTTAGTTTTGAAAAAGGCACTTATAACTGGAATAACTGGCCAAGATGGATCGTTTTTAGCTGAATTTTTATTGGATAAAGGTTATGAAGTTCATGGAATCATAAGAAGAAATTCCACTGAAAGACATGATCGAATAATTCATATTGAAGATAAAATTAAACTTCATTATGGTGATATGACTGATTCCCTCAACATAGTTAGAATTATCAAAGAAATTGAGCCAGATGAAATATATAATCTTGCAGCTCAAAGTCATGTGCAAGTAAGTTTTGAAGAACC
>JAFXWR010000287.1 GCA_017542725.1 Lachnospiraceae bacterium
TAAATTTAAACATATAATTACTTGGTGTAACGCCAACATATTTGATTAAATTAGGTCTAAACTGTCCTTTTGTAACTTTATATAACAAATCAGTAGCGTCTTTCAATGTATATTTAATACCATCTCTTTCAAAATACATATACTGAAATGCCTCAAAACCTAATCTTGAATAGTTAATAGCCTCCTTAGACATAACATTAACCATATTATTTTTTTGATGAAATTCATATTTACCATGACCATCAAATCTCATTATCATATCTTGATAAGGTAATAATACTGACAAATGTTCCACATCAATATTCAAAGTATCATTCTCATCTATAACACCATACTGCTTTGCTATAGTTTCTACTCTTTTCTTTTCTGCGGCTACAGTCGTGGTTTTTGTCATAAGAGTCATAGTTGCTAAACTACGAATTACACTATTAGCAAAGTCATACAAAAAGTTCTGAGATTTACATAAAATCGAGGGTGTACCATCAGGCATCATAATTACTCCACCAATCTTAGCACCCTGCTTTACTAAATCAATAATTTGATTGCCTGTACAAACACTATTTATATGTCTATCTGAATCAACTAATGTGTAATTTACTCCGTCTGTTCCACTTATATACAGCATATATTCCTCCTTATTTCTCTTTCTTAATTGTTCTAATATAAACGTTTTGACCACCATCAGCTTGCACAGCTATAACCTGATTATTCGACAACAAGATAACATAGCCCATTCCGTTAGCATCAGTAATGGCAATTTTCTTTTCTGTACCACCCTCATACTCTTTTGTTTTCTTGATTTTCTTGAAATCATTATTAGCTAAAATATTAGCTATTTCTTTTGCCTCAACATCAGTAAAAGTAGAGTCTATTCTACATAAATCATAAATAGTTGATGCATTTTCAGTTATATACAACCCTGAATAAGTCTTATCCTTACAAGCAGTTAGTACAAAAATCATACTCAGTAAAACAACTATTGTCATAAAACGTCTTTTCATGATAATTCAACCTCCTTAATTATATCAGTATATAACTTATGCATATTTTGTATCTCAATAAACCCGGTAGTTAAATCCCCATAATTATTATTTGGGTCTAACTGTTGGGCTAACTGAATAAGTTGCTTACAGACCGTTCTACCACACGCTCTAGTATTACCTGCTTCATCAAAAACCTTTTGATAAATTTCAATAAATAATTGTTTCATAGTATTACTCCTTATTTTATCATCTATAATTTTATAATTGTATCTAAATTATCTTAAAAATCATCTAACCTTTTAAAGTGGTCTTATAAAAAGTTCGGCTCTTTTCCAAATCATCTATCCAAAAGACTAACGTATTATTTTCTATTCTTGCCAAAGGTTGTATTACCCTCCTAGCTATCAAACATAAAATGTCTTCTTTCGTTATATCCAACTCCAATTCCAAATCAACTTCAGTTATTAAATGTTCATCATCCGTATCCACAATAATTTGATACTTTGTATAATCTAAATCTACCACCAAATCATCAATTGAATACACTTTCCATTGAGGTATCTTATTTCTAAATAAATCTATCAAACCCCAATCCTTTTTAGCTGTATTATAATATTCATAGGTTTTATATAAAGCTATTAAATGAGATTCCCATGCTTCACTTTCACTTTTAGTATTTACTGTAAAATACAATATTTTCCATGAAGAACTACTGACCCAAACTTCATTTTCTTTATGTTCTTTTACCCTCTGTGCTAGTTGGCGGCTAGTCAAGCCTACATACTTAATTAAATCATCTTTCAAATCTATATAACAATAAACAATATGCATAATGTACCTCAAAATTAAACAATAAAAAAGGATAACGAATTAAAATTCGCTACCCTTTTATAGTAAAGTACCCTCTACGAAAAATCAAGAACCTAATACAATATTACGTGCAACTCTCATGACCACGCCACTAAACAATTTCACGCCTAATTCTCCACAAGCCTCCATTATTTCAGGCTCTTCCTTAAGACAATCCTCATACACCCTGTCAGGTAAGTTCTTTGCAATAAGACCCATTTCTTCTGGTCGTAAATTCTCAGGTAAAACACCCTCATCTCTTAACTTTAATAACATTTTTTCAACTCTTCGCTGAGTTACTATACCCTCTAACATCTCCGTTGTTTCCGCTTTAGCTTGCTCCTTTGCAGGGTCTACTATTCTCACCCTTGTTTTCATGCTCTCTTTAAAATCATCATTAACAATTTTGAGAATATGAGGATTACGCTCATCATAAATAGGATTACGCTCCAACTCAGACAAGTTTCTAATAACAATACCCTCTTGTCTGTCTCCATACTTAGGGCTATTCATAAAACTACGACAATGCTCCCAAGAAATAAACGGTCCATAGTATAACTCATGCACATAAATCAAATCATGAGTACGACAAAACTCTTTTACGTCCTCTTGTGGTAGCCAATTCTCCGTAGCAGTATCAAAAATACTATATACATACCACTTACGCATATTCTCTGCGGAATAAACTATCTTATTTTTTATAAGCCATTCTCCAAAACAAATTTTAGTTCCCATATCTTTGAACTTCTCTACATCTAAGTGTTTTACAAAGTCAAAAAACCCATTCAAAGTATTGTCAGCAGCTAATTTTTGTCTGCGAGAAAATGCATCTAACTCATTAGTTTCTGCATTATAAGCAATACTAGCATTAGAACCATCTACCTTTTCTGTTATACTTATAAGGTCACCAACCTTAAAGGCAGTCGCATTACTCCGCTTTACTAAGCCCTCACCAATTATCTCATCCTGTTCTCTTAGTACCTGAATGTCAATAAAATGTTTCATATCTCTTCCCATAATCTGTTCTCCTTTCGTTTATGGCAATAAAAAATGGTGTAGCAAACTAGAATTACAGCACTACTTCAAATGCTTAATTCACGCTCCGCTCCACCATATAATTACAAAATTATATAGAATATGAAATTTTCCTTACATTCATGTTAGAATACTTTATGACACTCATAAATATTAGGTTTTTATTCGCCTTAAACCCCTATAAACAAGATTGTCGTGCTACAAGCGATATGAGTCTGAGCCACGGTTGTATACGGTCCGTAACTTCTCACACCATTCTATCCCTTTCGGAATAGAACCTAAGACTTCATGGGGATTACTTTTTACCCACAGTTTTCACCCACCGATTTCTCGGCAAGACCATTCAGAAGTTTTCTCTCAAATACTCACATTATTTGAATTAATCTTCTTCTTTCCCTCTTGGGCTACCAACAGATTAGGCTCTTCTTATAGTTGTCTTTCAACAACATCACGAGGGTTCACCTTGTTTGGTGTTTCCTAAGTTTGCCCCAAAGGTTACCAGCCCTCAAAGCCTGATTAGGATTCTTCTACCCTTTCGAGGTAGCGTCTATTATGGTGACGAAAAGCCATCTACCCTATGCTCATTTATAAAGTTCCACTTTAGTTACACGAAAAGCTATTGCGATAACTCCTTTGACTCGTCCTTTTTCCAACCTCTCGATTGGCATTATAGACTTTGCATTGATTGTTCCATTAAAACCTATCAGTCTTAACTTCACTTTTTCTAACCCGCTTTCACGAGCGCAACTAAATCCTTGCCACGGTGGTCAACCGCTCATTTTAACACAAGGTTAATTTCACGAGCATCATGAAGTACTCTAACTTATGAAATTGTAAGGTGCTTAAGTAAGTATCTACTTACTTAGTGCAGATAGAGGGACTTGAACCCTCATGA
>JAFXWR010000288.1 GCA_017542725.1 Lachnospiraceae bacterium
GATTCTAATTCATTATTTTCTACCGCATGGACTATATAGTCAGCTGGCTCTACATACACGCTCATGAAACTATCTGCATTGCTAGTTAAGTCACTTAAGTATTCACTTTTACAAGTTGCAGTAGTTGCTATAATCAATAGTTTTTTTCTATTTCTTGTGATTTTTATTTTATTATCTCTATCGTATGTTATAGTTTGATTTGTGAGTACAAGCCCTGAAGTAAGCATAGGTGCGAAATTAGGGTAAGTGCCTATGATTTTGATGTCTGGAAATTTTTTGTTAAAAGCTGGCATATCGCTAGTAGACATAGTATTGCATGCGATGACTACGGTTTTTGCATCCCTTTTGTAGAATCTGCTGATAATATTTTTGCCTATTTTGACAAGCTCTTTTTTGCTCTTTCTGCCATAGGGAAAATGGTTAGAATCTGCATAATAAACATAGTTTTCGTATGGCATAAGGCTTATTAAGTTATTTAATACCGAAATGCCACCAAGTCCTGAGTCAAAAACACCTATAAAATTGTTAGCATCGTAATTCATACTTTAATAATTTTATCATTTATGGTAAAATAAAACAATAGTTTGACCTAAAAATGCCAAAAATCGATAAAATAAGGGGTAGGTATGAAAATTTATAAAAAAGAGCCATTGAAAAATTTCACAAGTTTTAAGATAGGAGGGGATGCGGATATTATAGCTGAGCCAAAAGATATCAAAGAGCTAGTGGAATTAATAAAATTTTTAAGAAATAAAGGTATTATATTTTATATTTTAGGAAATGGCACAAATGTGCTAGTGTCAGATAAGGGCGTAAGAGGCTGTGTAGTTCATCTTGGCAAAAATCTATCAAAAATTAAAGTAAATGGTACAAAGATAGAAGCAGAGCCTGGAGCATTACTATCAGAAATCGCACAAACAGCTTTTAAAAATAAGTTACAAGGATTTGAAGAATTAAGTGGAATTCCGGGAAGTATAGGTGGGGCAGTCGCTATGAATGCTGGCGCCTATGGTAAGGAAATTAAAGATGTTGTTACAAGTGTCAATGCAATAAATGAGAATGGCAGAGTAGTGAAACTTAGTAAAGATGCATTAGATTTTTCGTATAGAAGATCTTCAATTTTAGAGAAGAATTATATAGTTACATCGGTTACCATAAATTTAGTTGATGGCAATAAGGATGAGATTAAGGCAAATATGGAAAAGTATGCTGAACTTAGAAAAAATAAGCAGCCATTAGAGTGGCCATCTGCAGGTTCTACATTTAAAAGGCCGGAAGGAAAATATGCTGCTCTTCTTATAAAAGACAGTAATCTCATGGGTGAAAATGTAGGAGATGCAGAAGTTTCAATGAAGCATGCTGGATTTATAATTAATAAAGGTAATGCTAAAGCAAGCGATGTATATAAACTAATGAATATAATTAAGACTGACGTTAAAACATATTTTAATGTCGACTTAGAGCCAGAAGTTAAACTTTGGGGTAAGTTCTAGCTTTTATATGAAGAGTACTTTTACAAAAAAGGTAAAAGATGAGATTAGCAAACATATAAGCAAAAATTATAAGGTCGACTTGTCAAAAGCGAGCTTTGATAAACTTGAGATAAAAAAAGATTTAAGAGTTAAATTTCTAAAGTACGGCATGATTTATGATCCAAATAGTGCACATCGCATAGAGTATAGATTTAGAAATATCAAAGTGGCAAATACAACATTACAAGAACTATCTATATATGGAATACCAGGAAAGATTAGTATCAATGAAGAAAAAAAAGTGGCAGTGGTATATGTTGGTGATGCAAAAAATGTGATGGCGCTTATGAAACTTCTTGGATGTCAAACTACACTTAAATCATATAATAAGATTTATGATTTTAAACAAAGAGCGCTTGAAACAAATAGGCAAGTGAATTTTGAAGCGGCTAATATAAAACGATCTGCCGATGCTGCACTAGAACAGGTTAGAATTATAGAAAAACTTTTGAAAAAAAAGAAGTTGGACTCAATTGAGCCAGATTTAAGGACGGTCATAAGAGCTAGAATGAAGTACAAAAGAATTTCTATGACTGAGTTGGCAGACAAAATTAATCTCACAAAAAGCGCAGTCAATCATAGATTTATAAGAATTAAGAAACTTTTAGGAGAATAGATGGGATTTACACATTTACATCTACACACATCTTATAGCTTACTTGATGGTGCCGGGCGAATATCTGAGATGGTAACCAGGGCAAAAGAAATGAATCAAGACTCTATGGCCATTACTGACCATGGAGTTATGTATGGTGCTATAGATTTTTTTAAGACATGTGTAAAAAACGGTATAAAACCTATAATCGGTTCTGAAATATATGTAGTGAGTGGTTCGAGATTTGATAAGCAGGCAAATGAAGAAAGATACCATTTGATTCTTCTGTGTGAAAATGACATTGGATACAAAAATCTATTGAAAATAGTTTCTGCTGGATTTACTGATGGGTTCTATTATAAGCCACGAGTTGACTATGAAATCTTAAATAAGTATTCAGAAGGTCTTATCTGTCTATCGGCATGTCTTGCTGGAGAGATACCAAGAGAATTGTTAAAAGGTCAATATGCTGAAGCGAAACTTAAGGCGGAAAACCTTAAAAGTATTTTTGGTGAAAAAAATTTCTTTATTGAGATACAAAATCATGGACTTAGTGATGAACTACGAATCCATCCCGATCTTATAAAATTAGCGAAGGAAATAAATGTAGGACTTGTCGCTACTAATGATTGCCACTACACATATAAGGAAGATAGTTTTGCCCATGACTGCCTTATATGTCTTCAGACAGGAAATAAAGTTGCAGATAGCAATAGAATGAAATATGAAAAAGAAAAGTTTTACATGACTTCTGAAGAAGAGATGAGAGAACTTTTTAAATTTTGTCCTGAGGCAGTAGACAATTCATATGAGATTGCAAAAAGATGCAAAGTCCACATAGAGTTTACTAAGTCGGCATATAACGATTTAATATCTGCCATAGATAAAAACAAGAAAGATGGCATTATAACTGGCGATGAAAATGTGTTTAAGGAAATGGTAAAAGGGTGCGAGTACCATGTTCCAACATTTAAGGTTCCCGATGGTTTTACGAATGTAGAGTATATAAAGAAACTTACCTATGATGGACTAGAAAAGAAGTATGGATTAAAAGATAATAAGGATTCAAAAGAAATAATTGATAGAGCCAATTATGAACTTGACTTAATCATCAAAATGGGATTTGTAGATTATTTTTTGATAGTGGCGGATTATATAAAGTTTGCAAAAGAAAATGATATTCCGGTTGGTCCAGGAAGAGGTTCTTCTGTAGGTTCTATGGTTGCATATGCACTTGATATCACAGATACAGACCCTATAAAGTTTGGACTTTTCTTTGAGAGATTTCTAAATCCAGAAAGAGTGTCTATGCCCGATATTGATTCGGACTTTTGTGTTATAGGAAGAGAAGATGTTATTAATTATGTAAAAAATGTCTATGGAAAGTTAAATGTTGCTCAGATAGTTACATTTGGTACACTTGCTGCAAAGCAGGTTATAAAGGATGTTGGTAGAGTACTTGATGTGCCGCTCACTAAGACAACAGAACTTTCAAATTTAATTGCTAAAAGACCTATGTCTGATCAAAAATTTGCAAATCTAGACAAAATGTTAAATGCCGATATTCAAAAGTTTGCAGGCTCTGATATGGGAAATGTGTTGCAGTTTAGAAAGATGTATGAAGAGGATAGAGAGACACAGATGATAATTGACACTTCAATGAGGATAGAGGGTATACCAAGAAATGCCTCAGTTCATGCATCTGGAGTGCTTATTGCACCGGAAGAAATATCAAATTTTGTGCCTTTAGCTCGCGGCAAAGAGAATTTAGCAGGAGCCACAAAAGAAATAGGAAAGAAGGTTAGTGAAGAACAGTTTTTAGTTACCGAGTATGACATGATTACACTTGAAGAGCTTGGACTACTTAAAATGGATTTTCTTGGACTTAGAAACTTGACAGCCATTAAAGATTGCCTTGATATTATAAAGAAAAATAAAAGTATTGAAGTTGATTTAAAAAACATACCTTATGATGATGAAAATGTGTTTAAAATGATAGGTAGTGGAGATACTTTGGGAGTATTTCAACTTGAATCAGCTGGTATGACAAACTTTATGAGAAAACTAAAGCCTACAGTACTTGAAGATTTGATTGCTGGTATTAGTTTATTTAGGCCAGGACCTATGGACTTTATAGATAAATATTGCGAAGGAAAGAGAAACGCAAGCAAGATAACTTATGACCATCCTAAACTTAAATCAATACTTGAACCAACTTATGGATGTATAGTTTATCAAGAGCAGGTTATGCAGATAGTTCAGGAACTTGCTGGCTTCACATTAGGAAGAGCTGATCAAGTTCGTAGAATAATGTCAAAGAAAAAACCTGATGCACTTAAGGCTGAAAGAAATAATTTTATATATGGAAATGCAGAACTTGGTATAAAGGGATGCATCAACAATGGGGTTGATGAAAAAACTGCAAATAAAATATTTGATGAACTGACACAATTCGCATCATATGCTTTTAATAAGTCACATGCTGCTGCTTATGCAACTGTTGCATATCAAACGGCATATCTCAAGTACTATTATAAGGCTGAATTTTTCACAAGCATATGCAATTCGGTAATATTTAATAGAGATAAGTTGGCAGAATATGTTGGCTCAGTAATCATGAGTGGTATAAAAATCCTTCCAGTGGATATAAATAAGTCTTATGAAGAATATACTGTTGAAGGAGATGATATTCGCATGGGTTTTGCTGCACTTAAAAAGGTTGGAGCAAATATATCTTATGCCATCATAGAAGATAGAAATGATAATGGTATCTATGAAAGTTTTACTGATGCAGTGACAAGGATGTATAATACTGGTTGCAATAAGATTGCGTTTGAAGCACTTATTATGTGTGGTGCATTTGACTCATTTATAGGAAATCGCAATCAAAAACTACATATGTATCAAAAAGTTATTGAATCAAATTCTAAAAAGAGCAAACAGAGTATGCCAGGTGAAATTAGCATATTTGAACTTTTAGAAGAGAAAGGAATAGATACAGGTATAAATATAACATCTGATGAAGAACTACTTAAAGATTATAAAGACATTGAAGATTTTTCTGATGAACAAAAACTTTTTACTGAGAAAGAATATACAGGTATATATTTATCTGGGCATCCTCTTAAAAAATACATATCATTTATTGATAAATATGTAAATGCTAAGTCTACTAGTTTTATAAAAGACGACGATGGCAATACTGAATTAGAAGATGGAGCAAGAGTATGCATTGTGGGAATTATAGATGAAATTAAGAAAATGATGGTTAAAAAGACTGGAGAAGATATGGCGAAGCTTGTCTTATCTGATTTCAATGGCTCATTTGATGTATTAGTGTTCCATAAAAAGTATATAGAATATGCTTCAATCATAGAAAAAAACAAGATAGTATATATAGAGGGCAGAATAAATATTGACGAGAGAAATGATAGAGGCAGCATATACATTGATAAAATGTATGATATTGAAAAATATATTGAGATAAAAAAGAACGAGGAACTACCACCAAAAGTAAGAATCAAGTTACACTTTGATTCAAAGAATAGTTTTGTTGAGAAACATTTGGAATTGTATTCAATATTAAAATCAAATAGTGGAAAAGATTATATAGAAATAATTCTTGATACAGAAAAGCAAATGAAAATATTGAAAGAATTACCAATAACTTTAAGTAATAGTTTGATTAGCATACTGACTGATAACTATGGAAGTAATAATGTAGAGGTTTTGGATGAAAAATAGTTTGCTAGATAAAGCCATAAAAGAATTAAATATAAAAAAATATGATGCATATTATATAAGCATTTCTAATGAGAACTTGTATGAGTTTACAAGAATTATTGACAACTATGTATTTGACTTAACGGGGTTTACAGGCGACACAGGTTCAATACTTATTACAAAAAAGAGATGCTATCTATATGTGGATGGTCGATTTACGATTCAGGCAAAAAAAGAAATTAAAGATAGAAGAATAAAAGTGATTGAGGTTAATAGAACTAATAAGAAATTTGAAGACATAGCAATGAGGCTGACCAATAATTCAAAGCTCGCTTTTAATCCAAAGAGAGAGTCAATCAATAACATATTAAAAGCTACTGAAATTTTTAGAGAAAAAAATATAGAATTAGTATTGGATGATAAATATCTTGAAAAAGAACTAAAGCTAAATAAATCAAAATGTTTTAATATGAGTTCGGCACCTCTCTTTTTACTTGATAATAAGTATATAAGTAAAAATGCAAAAACTAAAATAAAAGAGTGCATCGCTGCTTTAAAAAGAGATGAAGATGTAAAAGGGAATATATTCTACATAACTTCTAGTCTTGAAGAGATTGCTTATCTAACTAATCTTAGATATAGATTTTGCGACATAGATAATCATGGAGTTTTGTTTGACTCGTTTTTAATTGTTAATGATAAAAAATCAGTTTTATATGTAAAAGATTATCTTGAGAATGAGGCAATTAAATACATTGAGAAGTCAAATATAATAGTAAAAAAATACAATGATTTTTATCCGGATTTAAAAAGCATAAAAAATAGCGATAATTATTTTCTAGATGGCAATATAAATAATTATTACATATATAAGTGTTTGAGAATAAGAAAAAATAATATAGTTAGATCTCCTTTAGAAATTGAAATGTCAATCAAAGGTGACTCAGAGATTAAAGGAATAAGAAGATGCAATATTTTAGATGGAGTTGCAATCACAAAAGTTATATACAAAATTAAAAGTCAGAAAGGTAAAAATGTCGAATTAAGCGACGAACATAAGATTAAACAATTTGTAGATAAAACGAGAATAAGAGTTGGGAAAAAGTATTATCTATGTCCAAGCTTTGAAACTATAGTAGCATACAGAGATAATTCGGCAATTTGTCATTATACACCAACTAAAGAAAAGTGCAAAAAGATAAAAGGTGAGGGGCTACTGCTTATTGATTCTGGAGGAAATTATATATGTGGCACAACGGACATAACAAGGACCATAAGTCTTTATAAACATAAAGTTCCTGCGAAAATAAGAAAACATTACACTATAGTTTTGGAATCAATGATAAAATTATCAATGACTAAATTTCCTTATGGTCTTACTGGATTTGAACTTGACATTATGGCTCGAAGTAAATTATACGAAAATTATTTGGATTTCAATCATGGAACAGGTCACGGAATAGGTTATGTTTCAAATGTGCACGAGGGACCTAATCGTATAGGACCAATAGTTAATAAAAATTACGAAAAAAATGTACTGCTGCCATATCAAGTTACTTCAAATGAACCAGGTTTATATTTTGAGAATAAATATGGCATAAGAATAGAAAATGATTTATTGACCATACCGCTTAAAGAAAATAAATTTGGAGAGTTTCTGGGGTTTGAAACTTTAACCATATGTCCATATGATAGAGATTTAATAGATAAAAAATATTTAAGCAAAGAATCTATAGATTTTATCAATAAGTATAATAAACTAGTTTATAAAAAACTTTCAAAATATCTTGATAAAAATGAAAGAGCCTGGTTAAAAAAAGAAACAAGAGAGGTGTGATTAAGTAATGGATAGTTTATTTATGGAATTTGTGCATAGTCTTTGTGTGTCTGCAGGCTGGTTTTTTACGCCATTTTTTAGAATTATATCAGTGCTTGGAGAAAAGTCGTGGTTCTTTTTGCTAATATCTTGTTTTCTATGTTTTCGCAAAAAAACTAGGTGGATAGGGGCTACTGTTATCCTTGCAATTTTTTTAGGATGGATTATAGCGGATTTTGGACTAAAACCTTTGATTATGAGAGATAGACCTTATATGACTGGCAACTTATATTTGGATTATTGGGCGCTTGCTGGGTCATATCCTGAAACTGATTATTCTATGCCATCGGGTCATGTTCTTGGCTGTGCAGCATTCTTCATATCACTATATATAACGAGTAGGAAAAGTGCGAGACCTTATATATCAACTATTGGAATTGTAACTGTAACGCTCATGGCATTATCAAGAATGTATTTTATGCACCATTACTTTTCTGATTGTGTTGTAGCTGTGCTTTTGGCAGTGGTTGTATCATTTATCTCGAAAGTGATAGTGAGGATGATACATACAGCGTTTAAGGCAAACGAAGATATTGGATTTTGCAATTTTGTATTAAACTTTGATTTATTTGCTAAAAAATAATGGTTAATTTTTTATTTGAAAAACTTGATACTGTCGATTCAACAAATGATTGTCTAACAAGAGAAGTTGAGAGCGGTAAAGTGAGTAAAGATAAAATACTTATAGCAAGGCAACAGACTAATGGTCATGGTTCAAATGGAAGGTCATTTGTTTCCGATAACAATGTGGGAATATACTTTACCTTGCTTCATTTTTATGATGATGATTTAGAACTCAAGTTTATAACACAGAAAGCAGCAGTGGCTGTGTATCAAGTATTTAAGCGCACCTTCGATATAGAATTAAAAATTAAGTGGGTAAATGACTTGTATTATAATGACAAAAAGGTTTGTGGCATATTATGCAGAAACCTAATAAAGCATAAAGCAGTTATAATAGGTGTTGGTATAGATTTGTTTGAAAATAAGAGTATCAGTGATGAGATAAAGGATATTGCTGGATATATTTTTAAAGACAAAAAGGATTTGATTGCTAAACTTAATTCAAATACAAAACTATCAAAGGAGTCTTGCACATATAAAAATATTTTTACAGATTTTAATAGCATAGAAATAGATGGCATAGACATAGATGATAGTATGTTGTGGGAACCTGACCAGATAGTAATAGATATAGTGCAGTATATATACTCGCTCATAAAAGTTGAAGGCTTGCCACAATTATATATAGAAAAGAATATTATAAAGGATGAGAAGGTTTATGAAGATTGTAACTTGGAATGTTAATGGATTGAGGGCATGTTTGAAGAAAGAATTTTTGGAGAACATAAAAAAATTAAAGTGCGATGCATTATGTCTACAGGAAACAAAACTTCAAAAGGATCAAATTCCTGTTGAACTTGATGAACTAAAAATGAAATCATATTGGCATTTCGCAGTTAAAAAAGGTTATAGCGGAACTGCTATTTTAAGTAAAAAAGAGCCGATATCAGTGAAGTGTGGAATTGGAAGTAAGGAGCATGATGATGAGGGTAGGACTATTACTGCAGAATATGATGATTTTTTCTTAGTCAATGCTTATGTCCCAAATGCACAGCCTGAACTAAAGCGTATAGATTTTAGAACAGAGTGGGAAGCTAAGCTGCTCAAACATTTGAAAAAGCTTGATAAGATTAAACCAGTAGTCTATTGCGGTGATTTAAATGTAGCTCATGAAGAAATAGATTTAAAAAATCCAAAACAGAATGTCGGACAACCTGGCTTTTCAGATGAAGAGAGAAGTATGATGACTAAACTCTTATCAAATGACTTTGTAGATGTGTATAGGAACTTATATCCGGATGGAAAAGATTATACTTGGTGGTCTTATAGGGCAAATGCAAGGGAGAACAATACTGGCTGGAGAATAGACTATTTTATAGTTTCTAAAAGATTTATGAAAAGCATAAAGGGGATTAAAATCCATAATGAGATAATGGGTTCAGATCACTGCCCTGTGGAATTAAATATAAAGTAATGTTTTTAGATAATTTTTTTAAAATTGATATAGCGATTACTCTAAAAAATATTAAAGAGTGGATAGTTTACCATAAAGAAAAAGTCGCAATGGCTTTGATTATGGTTATATTGACATTGATTATATCATTGTTTTCTGGCAGCCTTCGCAAAACTAATGAAAATATTGAATACGACATTTTTAATGGAAAAACTTTCGTAACTGAAACTTATCCTATATTTAAGGATGTTGTCTTTGTTGGCGACTCGTATTCTCATTATATAGCGCTATCACTTGGATTTGACACAACTATATATTCTAGTCCGGGTCTACCTTTGGAAGATCTTAAGTATTGTTTTGAGTCTGCCAGTAAAAATCCTAAAAAGTACATGGTTATATTCATTGGACCAAATGATTATAGGTTAAACAGTGATTTAAAAATATTTCGCGATAGTCTTTTGGACTATATAGATATTTTAAGAGAAAAATCAAAAGTCATATTATGCAGTTATCTTCAGTCAATGTATACAGAAAATATGAAGAGTACTGGCGAGGCAAAGTATGAGATTAGCCAATATGATGAAGAAATAAAAAAAATTGCAGAGACTTATGACAAAGTATATTATTTTGATTTAACTGACTTAAATGGAAAATCAAAATATTATAAGTATAATGTAGATAAAACTGATAAGATTCATTTTAATCATGACTTCTATGTTGAGTTTATTAATCGTCTTTATAAATTTATCATGTCAATAGGGTAGTTTATGGATAGAGCGATTTTACATTGTGATATGAATAATTTCTATGCATCTGTAGAATGCATGCTTGATCCAAGTTTAAAAGATAAGCCGGTAGCTGTATGCGGTAGTCAAAAAGATAGACATGGGATAGTACTGGCAAAGAACTATCATGCTAAGGACTATGGAGTCAAGACTGGGGATACCATTTGGCAGGCAAAAAATAAATGTAAAGATATAGTAATAATTGAGACTCCTCATTTTGATGAATATGCGAAGTACTCAAAACTGGCAAGAAATTTGTATAGAGAGTATACAGATTTGGTTGAGCCGATGGGACTTGATGAGTGTTGGCTTGATGTGACAGCATCTACAAAACTATTTGGTCCTCCTGAAAAAATTGCAAATGAACTTAGAGAAAAAGTTAAAAGCAAGTTTAACCTAACAATTTCAGTCGGAGTTTCATTTAATAAAACTTTTGCGAAATTAGGCAGCGATATGAAGAAACCAGATGCAACTACTATTATAACTCGCGATAATTATAAAACTGTTGTCTGGCCTTTGCCAGTATCTGACTTATTTGGAGTTGGAAGAAGAACTAATGAAAAATTGAAACAGCAGTTTATATATACCATAGGTGACCTCGCGAATACAAAAAAAGAAAGGCTTAAAAATCTTTTTGGCAAGAACGGAATCTATCTCTATGAGGCAGCGAATGGCTTAGAAAATGATGAGGTGCAAAAATATGATGAACTTGATGAAGTAAAATCTATAAGCCATGGAATAACTACAGTAAAGGACCTTGAAAATGATGATGAAGTTTGGGAAGTGATGCTTGAATTAGCTCAAGAGATAGGATATAAACTTAGGTCAAAGGAACTCCGTGCAAATGGAGTCTATGTAAGTATTAGGGATGATAAACTTTTTTGGGAGCAATATCAAAAAAGATTAAGGTCTTCGGAGCAGAGTGCTATAAATATTGCTAAGTATGCATTTAAATTATTTAAAGAAAGATATGATTGGGAAAGAAATATAAGAACTGTTACTATTGGAGTTACAAATTTAAGTAGCGAAGATAAACCAGAACAACTAAGTGTTTTTGATTGTATAGAGAATAAGAGCAAAATTGAAAAGGCAGAAAAGGTGATGGAAGAATTGAATTTGAGATATGGAGAGGAGATAGTGAAAAATGCTACTCTCTTAAAAAATGACAATCTGCCAAATAGTAGGAGGAAAATGAAATACAATGGAGAAAAGTAAGTTCAAAATAATATTAGATGGAATACTAATTCCGTTTGTAATCTATTTTTTTATAACAATGATTGTATCAATGGTCTTTGTCCTTATAAATGGTGGAAAGAACCCAAATGCAGTTTTAGTACAAGGAATAGCAGATATTTTTGTTTTTGCCGCTCTTTACCCACTATATGTTGCTTTTAAAAATAGATATAATGTAGTAAATAATAAGTTTGATTTTAAATCTTGTCTTTATATGATTCCATTAGCTCTTTCGATTTGCGTGATTGGAAATATACTGGTTGATTATATACCAAGGGAAACAGAAAATATGGTTACTACCGAAGTATATAATCTTGCGAAAGAGTATAATATTTTTTTAAGTCTCTTTATAGTTTCTGTTTTGATTCCAATAATAGAAGAGTTATTATTTAGAGGTTTTTTCTATGATGCCGCTAAAATACTTGCAAATGACATAGTGGCAATAATATTTACTAGTTTTGCATTTGCGATTGCACATTTTGAACTTAGGCAGAGCCTCTATGCATTTTTTGCAGGCTTATTTCTTGGATATATAAAATATAAATACAAAAATATTATATATACTATAGTGACACATTTGCTCATGAACTTTTTCACACTGGTAATAGTTCCGACAATCCTTATTACTAAAGATATAAGAACAAGAGCATATGCATTACTAATTTGCGCCGCAATGTTGATTTTTACTATGTACAGAATAAATATGAAGAAAAATATATCTTGATATATAGTACTTTTTTTAGTATTATTTATAAGTGTTTGGAGGATGTATGAAGTATTTAAGTTTTATCATACCATGTTATAACTCAAGTAAGTATATGTCAAAATGTATAAAGTCTATACTTCCGCTTGGAGAAGATGTAGAGATTTTGATAATTGATGATGGCTCTACAAAGGATAATACATTAGAAATTGCGAAGAAATTTCAGAAAAAGTACCCTACAATTTGCAGAGCTATACATAAAAAAAATGGTGGACACGGAGATGCACTTAATACTGGAATAAAATATGCCAAGGGTTTATTTTTTAAAGTCGTTGATTCTGATGATTGGATAAGCACAAAGGCTGGAAAGAAACTGGTTGAGGCAATAAAGATTCAGGAGATTAAACAGTCAGGAGTAGACCTATTCGTTACAAATTTTATATATGATAAGGTTGGAGCAACACATAAGAAAGTAATGGAATACATTTTTTCAATACCAAGGAATAGGGCTATAAGTTGGGACCAGATAAGATTCTTTGCTCCAGGGACTTATATGCTTATGCATGCACTTTGTTATAGAACCGAAGTGCTTAGAAAATCAAAATTAAATTTACCTAAAAAGACTTTCTATGTAGATAATATTTATGCATATAAGCCACTTCCTTATGTGAAAAAACTGTATTATCTTGATGAAGAACTATATCATTATTTCATAGGTAGAAATGACCAAAGTGTTAATGAAAAAGTTATGATAAGTCGACTTGAGC
>JAFXWR010000289.1 GCA_017542725.1 Lachnospiraceae bacterium
GGTATTAATTGATGTATCAAGTAATCCAATGGAGCAACGGTCAGATTGGTATAGATTTGATGAAGATGGAAATATGCTTACAGGATATTATACTACAGAAGATGGTAGAATATATTGTTTTAATGATGGTGCATTAAACGAAGGTGATGAAGGAAAAATGCTTGTTGGATGGCATTGGTTACCATCATCAGATGATGAATATTGTTGTTATTATTTTGAAACAAACATAGAGAATAGAGGAGTATTAGTTACTGATACTACTACAAGTGATGGTTATAAAGTAGATGAATATGGCAGATGGCTAAATGATGAAAAAGTCCAAAGAAGAAGTTATAGGTAGGAAATTCTCTATGCTAATGAAATCAATTAGAAAATTCATAAGTATAATTGTAGTAAGTTCGCTCATATTGTGTAATGTATGCACAAGAGTAGAAGCGAAAGATTTAGAATTAGCATATATATATATCCTTGATGCTATAGAGGACATAGAGTATAAAGAGAGAGAAAGCTCATATAGAGATGAGCATCTCTCTTTTTTGTCTGAAAACATAGAAGATGTTAAAGAGGAAGAGAACGAAGGGGAAAGCTATAGTAATGAAAGTAATGATATTGTAGATAGTGCTGACAATACAGATAATACTCTAAGTGAAACAGACGGATTAGAAGAGCAATTAGATGAAACAAATGATAACAGAAAGGAAGTGACTGAAAGAAAAGCGATTAATGCTGATAAATACAATGAAGAAGAAATAGTAGTAGATAAAAATAGTGACGAGGAAGAAAGAACAGAAGAAGCGATAGATGATGAAGTAGAAGAAACCACCATCGATACGACTAATGAAGAAGTAGAAGAAAGAGAAGGAAATGAAATTATAAACGAAAAAGAAGAGGCAGAAGAACTAGATGAAACTATTGAAGAAGAGAGTGAAGAAATAGTAGTAGAAGAAGAAACTGAAACCAATAATGAGGAAGAAGCTACCCTTAAAGAAAAGGGTGGAGTTCATAATAATATTTCCACAGTATCAAATGTGAGTGAAGAAGAGCGAATAGATAATGATGATAATAAAAATGCTGATAATAAAAAAGATGATGAACAAATAGATGAAGAGACATTTGAAGGAGAGAAAAAAGAACCATTTAAAAATATTTCAACCCCATCAGAGATTATAGAGAACTACGGTAGTGAAAGTATATCAACTTTGTCAGAGGTTAATAAGAATCATTTTAATGAAGAGATAGCGACAAAGTCTAATAGTTTTATAGACAGTAAGATTCTATCAACTGCATCAAACATTGCCACTAATTCAGAAGTGATAGAAATAAGGAATCCTGAAAAGTTTTATAACATTCGAAATGCCGAGATGGAAATAGAAGGGGTGTTAGTTTCTTATGATAAGTACAGTAGAACATATTTAGTAGAAGAGGATATAGGGACTAATGAAGATGGCGAAGTATTAAATAGGTATGTAAAGTTCATAGGAGCAGGAAGATATTATGTAGATGACTTAGGAAATTTACGAGAGATGGACAATACTCTTATTAAAAAAGAAGAGGAAGTTAAACCCAAAAGATTCAAATTATTTAGTGGCTTGTTTAGTGGAAGAAGTGAAGAAAATAGTGAAGATATATATGTAAATAAAGAAGGAAATTCAAAAGTTGAGTTATCAAGTAATGGTAATTTAGGGTATTCAATAAAAAATGGAGAATATGCAATAAGGGTAATCCCAATAGATGGAGAGTATAAAGACAGCATTGTCATAGATAATGCTATAAGATATAGTAATGTATTTAAAGATATTGATGTGCAATATTCTATTGTAGGAGACAATGTAAAAGAAGATATAATTTTATTAGAAAAGAGTGATATAAATGAGTTTAGTTATAAGTTAGAGTTAAATGGCCTTAATGCAAAAAAAGGTGAAAGTTCAATAGTAATATTTAATGAAGAAGGTAAAGTCTTATTTAATTTAACAGCACCATACATTATTGATAACAGTGGTATAAGAAGTAGTGATATAGAGATTAAGTATGATGAAGAAGAAAAAATTGTCACATATGTAGCAAGTAAAGAGTTTTTAGAAGAGGCTTCATATCCTGTTAGGATTGACCCAAGTGCAAGTGTAGTAGTAGAGAATTCTGCGATACAAATGTATCTATTAATGGATGGAAGGACTAAAAATGGGAATATGCCTGCCGCAAAGAATCAATATATACCAAAGGCAAGTGCATATTATTATCCAGGCATAGGTTATAGAGGGGATGTAGGGTATTGTAGGCAGATGATATATATAGTGCCAGAGGCAATAACGAACATAGGGGAGGCACAGACAGTTGATTTTACTATAACTACATTAGGTTGTGATACAAATGGTCAAATACCATTTGTTGTAAAGCAGATAACAAATCCTTGGGATTTAAATACCATAACTTGGAATAGTATGGAAGGTTTAGGACTTGAATCAACCGCCATATGGAATGGGAAAGAAACCTATTCAGAAGGTGCTATGGAGGAGATGACATTTGACATAACAAGTTATTATAGAAGTTGGGTATTACCAGAAACAGATTTAAGGAAGAAAGAGAAATTAGGATTAATACTAATGTCTAAAGAAGAGCCAGCATATGATGGACATATATTTAGTAGTGTAAGTAGGTCAGAAACATTTTTTACAGATGCGATATATGGGCCAAGAATACAGTATGGATATGTATCACCAAATGTAAATCAAGATTTATTTTTATATGATGTATCTGAGAGTTATTTTGAATTAGGTGCAGCGACTAAAAAGTCAAGTAGGGGAGGGATGACTACAAGTGGAGTAGTAATTTTTGGTCTTACGCAATCAGGGAGTGGAGGACCAAAGACAAGATATACAAGTACTACATGCACGAGGCAAAGTAGGCATAAAGTAGTATTTAAACTACATAAAGAAAATGGAGCGGTAGTATTTACAAGTGAGAATACACCAGCATCAGAGATATTATATCCAAATTATAAACTTGTAGATACTTTATGTAAAGACTATAAATATAAAGATTACAATGTTCAAAGTGATGCAATAAAGTATGGTTCAGTATTACAATTAAACACTATATATTATGCAACAGCAAAAGCGAGTGGTTGCAGTGAGTATGAGGAAGATTCTCCTGATGATTACGAAGGACCGATGCCTTATCCTTTATATTGTAAGCATAAAGGGGGACAAGTTTATAATACAAGCACAGGGACAAGTAGCGGAGAAGTGCCTATAGTTGATGATAGTAGATTTTTATTATATAAAGTCAAGTTTGGAGATACAGTTGAAAAGATAGCAGGTCATTATCAAGTTGATGTAGAGGACATTGCTTATGACAATCACTTTAAGAAGCTCATGTGTTATGAAGGAGACATATTATTTATAAGAAATCCAGGAACAAGTGAGCCATATGAGAATGATTTACCACCTGAATTACTTAATAAACTAAAAGAATTAATAGATGTTCTCGGGTATGATTATGAAGAAGTGATGTGTGCATATGGATTAGAGCCAGTAAATATGTCAACAGGAGATTTTTATCTTGAGCATACAGATTTCAGTATAAAAGAGTTAGGTAATAGTGAATTCAAGATTAGTAGAAGTTATAATTCAATAGGAAGGATAATTAAGTCTGACTTTGGATATGGTTTTAACAGTATAATAAATGATAGGCTGATGGTAAATTCAGATGGAACGATAATGCATTTTGCGGCTGATGGAGGAGGAGAAACATATAGGAAAGGAAATAACGGAGATTATATAGCGAGTAAAGGATATAATATACTAAGACCAGTAAAAGACTTAACAAGCGACACAGATGAGTTTGAATTTGAATTTAATGAAGATGATTTAGAAGATGAAGAAACTAATATAGAAGATACATTTATAGATAATATAGTTTCTGGTTCCAATAATTGGAAACTCATATATGAAGATGGGAAAGTAGCAACATATAACTCATATGGTTCGCTTCTCACAAAAACAGACAAGATGGGGCATACATATACATATAATTATGACAGTAGGTATAGGGTATCAAGTATAGTATCACCAAGTGGGCTTGTTGTTAGGATTAGTTATAATGATAAAAATTTGATAAGTAGAATAACACTTCCAGATAGCACAAGTATAAATTATGAGTATGATACAAATAAAAATTTAATTAAAGTAATAGACCAAGAAGGAAGGGCTATAAGATACGAGTATGACTCAGATCACAAGATGATAGCATGGTATGATGCTGATAATATTAGGCAAGTTTTAAATACATATGATAGCGAGGGTAGGGTAATAAAGCAAGTAGATGCAAATTTGAATGAAGGAACAATTAGTTATTATGCTGATAGGACTATTCTTATAGATAATGAGGGCAATGAGCAAGTATTTATGCTTGATAATAAAAAGAGGAATACAAAAAAATTCTTTGGCATAAGTAGTGTAGAGGCTGAATACAGTAAAATTTTCACACAAAATAGTAAAATAGATGTAAAAACTGATGGTAATGGAGTTAAAACCACATATACATATGATGTAAAAGGAAATGTGCTTAAAGAAGAGAAAACAGATGGAGACTTTTCTATATGTAAATATTATACATATGATATAAATAATAACAAA
>JAFXWR010000290.1 GCA_017542725.1 Lachnospiraceae bacterium
ATAATAGAGACGCTTGATTTCTTTCCATCTATGGTTGAAGACCCATATTTGTTTGGTCAGATTGCAGCAACTAATTCACTTTCTGATGTCTGGGCTATGGGTGGAAAACCTGTGATGGCACTTAATATTGCAGCATTTCCAGAAGGCATGAATCCAGATACTATAGGGAAAGTGCTTAAAGGTGGCGCTGAGAAAGTTATTGAGGCGGGATGTACTCTCTGCGGTGGGCATACAATAGTTGATGAGACTGTAAAGTATGGTCTCTCTGTAACTGGAATAGTGGACACAAAAAAAGTTTTAACGAATAATGGTGTAAAGCTCGGCGATAAAATAATACTTACAAAACCACTTGGTGTAGGAATACTATTGACTGCTCATCAATGTGAAGTTGATACAAGGGAAGACTTTGATGCGGCTGTAAAATCAATGACTACTTTAAATAAATATGCGGCTGAAATTTTATTTAAGTACAAAGTAAGTGCACTTACTGATGTAACTGGTTTTGGACTTTTCAATCACTTAAATGAGATGCTTGATGGTAAGCAGTCTGCAAAACTATATGTAGATAAGATACCGACTGTAAATGACAATGTAAAAAAATATGCTGAAGATGATTACTATACGGGTGGTGCGATTAGAAATGAAGATGCTATTAAAGATAAAATAGACTTTGGCAATACACCTGAATGGATAAAACAAGTTGGATATGACCCACAGACAAGCGGAGGACTTCTATGCTCAATAAGTTCAGAGGATGCTGATAAAGCAATGAGTGAATTAGCAAAACTTGAAATTAGGAGTGAAATTATTGGTGAGGTAATAGAAAAAAGTAATAAGGCGATATATTTAGCATAATTTATGCATATACTGGGAAAATATGTATAAAAATGCATAAAATCATTGTTTTTATTCGTTAAAAACGATATAATATTAAATAAAAAAATAAGGGAAAAAAGATGGTATCAAAAGTAATTAAAATAACTGATGAACAAGGTTTACACATGAGACCAGCTACTTTATTTTCACAAGCGATGGCTGGTTTTAAATCAAATGTTCAGGTGAAACATAATGGTAAATCATATGATGCAAAAAGTGTCATGATGTTGATGACTGCATGTATTAAATGTGGAGATGAAATCGAGATTGTCGCTGAGGGAAGTGACGAACAAGATGTGCTAAACAAGGCAATAGAATTATTTGAGAATGGTCTTGAAGGTTAGTTTTAATTAAATCTGAGAGGTTAAACATGTTTGAAGGAATAGCTGCATCAAAGGGCATAGGTATAGGAAAAATTAAATTAATAGAAGAATGCGAATTAAAATTTGTGCCAAAGCATATTGACGATGTAGAGAAAGAAAAATTGAGATTTGAAAATGCTTTAAACAAGTTTAAAAAAGATACTGCTGAATCAGCTGAAAGTATCAGAAAAAATATTGGTGAGAAAGAAGCTAATATATTAGAAGGTCATATCGCTATGATATCTGATCCTGCAATGAATTCTAAAATGATGGAAATCATTGAAGGTGGTCAATGTGCTGAGACTGCCGTAGATACTGTGTGCGATATGTTTATAAATATATTTTCACAGATGGAAGATGAATTGATGAGACAGAGGTCTCTTGATATATTAGATATAAAAACTAGCTTAATTAAAATCTTATTAGGCGTGGAAAATGTAAATCTTAGTCAATTGGAATCTGGAACTATTCTTGTCACAAAAGACATTACGCCTTCTATGATATCACAAATAGTGAAAGATAATGTAGCTGGAGTTATAACCGAGATAGGTGGGACTACTTCTCACGCTGCTATACTTTTAAGAACTATTGAAATACCAACTGTTTTGTCAGTTGCTGGTATAACAAAACAAGTTAAAGATGGGGATGTAGCAATAGTTGATGGAAATGACGGTGTTGTCTATATTAGACCTGAAGAAGAATTGCTATCTAAGTATAAATCAAAAAGAGAAGAATATATTAAAAAGAAAATTGAGCTAAAAGAATTAGTTGGTGTAGAAACTCATACAAAAGATAACATAAAATTAAAATTGTATTGTAATATTGGGACACCAAAAGAAGCCAAGACTGCTATAGAGAGTGGTGGAGAAGGAATAGGATTATTTAGAACAGAGTTTTTATTTATGGACTCTAATCATCTTCCTTCAGAAACGGAACAGTATAATTCATATAAAGAAGCCGTAGACTTATTAAGTGATAAGACTATCATTATTCGCACACTTGATATTGGTGGCGATAAGGATATCCCATATTTGGGGCTAAAAAAAGAATGTAATCCTTTTCTTGGTTACAGAGGAATTCGATATTGTCTTGGGAACATCGATATTTTCAAGATACAGATAAGAAGCATTTTGCGTGCAAGCGCATTTGGTAAGGTTAAAATTATGATACCTCTTGTAACATGCGTTGATGAAATAAGAGCAGTACGAAAAATAGTTGAAGACTGCAAGCAGCAATTGAAAGCAGAAGGTATAGAATTTGATAAAAAAATTGAAGTTGGATGCATGATTGAGACAGCATCGGCATCACTTATAGCTGATATATTGGCAAAAGAGGCAGACTTTTTTTCTATAGGCACGAATGATTTGACACAGTATACAATGAGCGTAGATAGAGGAAATCAAAATGTGACATATCTATACTCTGCGTTTGAACCATCAGTTATACGATCTATAAAAAATATTATTGATTGTGCTAAAAAACAAGGAATTGAAGTCGGAATGTGTGGTGAAGCAGCTGCGGATGAATTAATGATTCCGCTTCTTATATCATTTGGGCTAGAAGAATATAGTGTAAGTCCGTCTCTTGCATTAGAAACAAAATCTGTAATATCAAAATGGACAAAAAAAGAAGCTGATGAATTAGCTGATAAAGTATTAAAATTATCGACTAAAGCGGAAATAATTAAACTCTTACAAGAATATAAAAAATAAATAAAATATATTTTTAGGAGGTTTTTATGCTACAAGTTTTGAAATTCATTCAATCAATTTTGTCAACACCATCAATTTTCGTGGGTATACTGGCCCTCATAGGTCTAATTATCCAAAAAGAGAGTCCACAAAATTGTATCAAGGGAACTATTAAGACCATACTTGGCTTCGTAATTCTTGGAGCCGGTGCTGATGTAGTTCAACAAGCAATTATTCCTTTTGGTGATTTATTCCAAGTTGCTTTCCATGTAGAAGGTGTTGTACCAAACAACGAGGCTATTACTGCTCTTGCACTTAACCAATATGCGTTTAACACAGCTTCAATTTTCGCCCTTGCTATGGTATTTAATATCATTCTTGCAAGACTTTCTAATTTGAAGTTCATCTTTTTGACAGGACACCATACTTTATATATGTCTTGTCTTGTAGCTATCTTATTCTCTATTGCTGGTATGCAAGGAGCACAATTAGTAGTATCTGGATCACTTCTTATGGCATTCCTCATGGTTTTCTTCCCAGCTATTATGCAACCAACTATGAAAAAAATTACAGGTGAAAACAATTTGGCTATAGGTCATTTTGGAAGTGGTTGTTATTGGCTTTCTGCTCAAATAGGAAAACTTTTTGCTAATGATAAGAAGAAGGTAAGTACAGAAGATATTAAGTTTTCACAAGGTTTATCTTTCTTACGTGAAAATACAGTATCTATATCAATAGCTATGTTCCTTTGCTATATAGTAATTGCTACTATAGCTGAGGTAAAAGTGCCTACTGAAGCTGCACCAATTTTCGGAGATAATAATTTTGTAGTATACTCTATACTTCAATCTATTAAATTCTCTGCTGGTATATATATTGTTCTTGCAGGTGTTAGAATGCTTATCAATGAAATCGTACCTGCATTTAAGGGAATTTCTGAAAAAGTTGTTCCAAATGCAATTCCAGCACTTGATTGTCCTATAGTATTCCCATTTGCACCAAATGCAGTGCTTATAGGATTTCTAAGCTCATTTGTTGGTGGTATATTAGCTATGCTTGTATTAGCATTTGCATCTAAGGGAGTAAATGCATTACCTATAATTTTGCCAAGTGTTGTTCTTCACTTCTTCTGTGGAGGTACTGCTGGTGTAGCAGGAAATGCTAATGGTGGACTTAAAGGTTGCATATTTGGGTCATTTGTACATGGTGTAGTTGCTACTTTCCTTGCAGCAGGATTATTCCCAATACTTGCAGATTTAGGATTTAGAGGAACAACATTTGCTGATACAGATTTTACTTTGGTAGGAATAATATTTGGAAATCTTGCTAAAATGAAAGCTGCTACATTAATAAGCATTATATGTGTAGTATTATATGTACTTCCTATATTGTGCGGATTATTATTTAGCAAAAAACAAAAATAAGAGAAAAAAATATGAAAAAAATATTATGTTTTTGTGGTTCAGGATTAGGCAGTTCTTTTATGCTTGAAATGAACATTAAGGAAGCACTTCAAAAATTAAATAATTCGGAATATACTGTAGAACATTCAACCATAGATGATGTATTAGATGGTGCAGCGGACATATTCGTGTGCACACATGACCTTGTTAGAAATGCTGAAAACAAGGGTGGCAAAGTAATAGGCATCAATAACATCATGTCAAAAGACGAAATACTTGAAAAAATAAAAAAAGCAATAGAAGAATAATATGAATAGTTTATTTGAAAAAGATCATATTAAGATTAAAGTTAGTGTTAGCGACTATGAAGACGCTATAAAAAAGGTTGGACAAATACTTGTAGACACAAATAGCATTAAAGAAAATTACATACAGAGTATGATAGACGCAATAAAACAGTTGGGACCTTATATAGTTATGGCACCAGGGTTTGCATTAGCACATGCGAGGCCAAGTGAAGATGTTTTAAAAGATGATGTATCTATTATTACATTGAAAGAGCCGGTATGTTTTAACTCTATCAATGACCCCGTATATGTAATCATGTGTTTGGCTGCAAAAGATAGCAATTCTCATATTGACCTAATGCAAAAAATTGCCACTATATTGATGAAAGGCGATACAATTGAGAATTTGAAAAAAGTAAATTCTGCGGAAGATGTTCAAAAAATTTTTGAAATTTAATAGTATTGATTCAATACAAAAAAAATCCCGAGAAATCGGGATTTTTTATTATAATAGTAAATCGCTTAATATGGAGTTTGATATATTAAGACCATTTTCAGTCATAAAGTAATTATCGTTTACTTTATTTATCATGCCCATTCCTTGGTAAATCTTAAGTGCTGTGCCAAATAAATCTTCAAACTTTTTATTAAACGTCTTTTGGAAATCGTTTACATTTATACCGCTTGTTTTTCTAAAACCAAGCATAACATATTCATTTATGTGGTCTTTATTATCTATAATTTTAATTTCGTCGTAGTATTCGTTTTGATTAGTTGATATGATGTAACTCGTGTAATCAAGTGACATATAGTCGTTAAGTTTTGTTTTGTTTTTAAATCTTGTATTATTTATATATGAAGATGAGTTGAGACCAAAGCCAATATATGGCACATCACTCCAATATCCGAGGTTGTGCCTACATTCAAATCCGCTCTTTGCGTAATTGCTAATCTCGTATCTATTAAGTCTATAGTATTCAGTAAGCTCTTTTGTTATCTTATCCATTATAAGTATGTCGTTTTCAAGTGGAAGTTGTATTTTGTTATTTGATAACATAGTTTTAAATGGGGTGCCATCTTCAATTATAAGGTTATATATGGATATGTGTTTTATATTTAGCATTAAAACTTGTCTTAGTGATTTTTTGTATGATTCTGGAGTTTGACCAGGTATGCCATTTATTAAATCCACATTTATATTTTTAAAACCGTTGTGAACTGCTAAATTGTAGGCATTTAAGAAATCAGTGTAGTTATGGATCCTACCAAGAGTTTTTAGCTCGTCTTCATTTGTAGATTGAAGACCTATACTCAGTCTATTAATTCCTGACTTATAATATGATTTTATTTTGTCTTCATTTATTGAGTTAGGGTTAGCCTCTATACTAATCTCGGTATCAGCTGACAGGTTGTAGTTGTTGCATATGGTTTCCATTATAAAGCTTATATAC
>JAFXWR010000291.1 GCA_017542725.1 Lachnospiraceae bacterium
TGTAAAGAAAGGATTTTACATGTTTGATAAGTTAAAAGAACAGTGGAAAAAGTTTGTCAAAAACTTGAAATCAAATCCTAAGAAGGTGCGTAATTTACTTTTTATTTTGGTAGTGTATTGTGTTTTATTATTTTCTATACAAGACTATATTAAGTCTTTACAACCACAACCAGAGCGTATAACTTATACGGATTATTTAGAGTTATTAAATCATAATAAAGTAGATAAGGTTGTATATAGTGCAAACTCAGAGGATATGACGGTATATTTAACTAATGAATATACACAAGATATGTCTATGGAGGAAAAGGAGGACTATATCTATGATATTGTTGATACTAAGATAACTACTTATCCTGCCTATCAAGAGTTTAGAAAAGATACCTTGGAACATGGGGTTATCTTAGTTTTAGAGAATAAGATAGATAATGTACAGTTATTTAGTTCGTTAATTTCTTTAGCTGTGCCTATTATTATCATTTTATTCTTTTATAATATGATGAAGGGTACTGCTCAGTTAGAGAAACCTGATAAATTATTAAAGACAAGTGATGTTAAATTTACTGATGTTAAAGGCTTGGATGAGATTGTAGATGATGTAAAGTTTTATACTAAGCTGATAAGTCATCCAGAATTAAGTACAGAGATAGGTGCAAAATTACCTAAAGGTTTGTTATTTTGTGGCGAACCCGGAACAGGTAAAACACTTTTAGCAAAAGCAATAGCAGGTGAAGCAGGAGTACCATTCTTAACGTATAGCGCAAGTAATTTCATTGAAATGTTTGTAGGCGTAGGAGCAAAGAGGGTACGTAATCTGTTTGAAGTAGCTAAGAAGAACGCTCCTTGTATAATATTTATAGATGAATTAGACGCAGTAGGTGGAAAAAGAGGTTCGCAAAAAGGTAGTTCCGAGAATGACCAAACTATAAATCAGCTTTTAACCGAAATGGACGGTTTTGAGGGCAGAGAGGGTATATTTGTTATAGCTGCTACAAATAGAGTTGATGATTTGGATAGTGCATTAATTAGACCCGGACGTTTTGATAGGGTAATAGAGGTAAATCCTCCGAGGGATTGGAAAGCTAGACTAGACCTCTTTAGCTTTTATTTGAAGAAATTAAAGGTAGTTGAGAACTTGGACGTAGAGCGTATAAGTAGAGAAACATCGGGATTTACAGGTTCAGATATAGCTTCTGTATGTAATGAAGCTGGCTTAATAGCTGTACAACATGATAAAAAAGAGGTTGATATAGATTGTATTGAAGAAGCTATAGATAAGAAGGTCTTTAAGGGTAATCGTAGTAAGACTAAGGAAGAATTTAAGAAAGATAAGGAAATTACAGCTTATCATGAAGCAGGTCATGCTGTTATGAATTATCTTTTAGGTTTGCCTATTAGTAGAGCAAGTATACAAGCCACTACAAGTGGTGTAGGTGGTGTAGTTTGGGGTGCTGACTCAGATAGTCAATTTGTTACGAAGAAAGAGTATGAGAACAAAGTAAAATCATTTTATGCGGGTAGAATTAGTGAATCTATAATGTTTGATTCTATAACAACAGGTGCAAGTAGTGATATTACACAGGCTACTCAGATTTTGAAGGCTTATGTAGGTCGCTTTGGCTTTGATGATGAGTTTGGCTTGATTGATATGTCAGTAATAAATAAAGACGCTTATGTATCTGATGATAAAACATTGGAGCGTGTACAAACTATTGCTAAGACATTATATTCAGAGGCAGATAAGTTATTACGTGATAACTATAATTTAGTTAGTGCTTTGGCTTTAGAATTATTAGATAAAGAGTCAATGGGTGGAGACGAAATTAAGGCATTATTTGATAGCTTATATAA
>JAFXWR010000292.1 GCA_017542725.1 Lachnospiraceae bacterium
ATAATGGAGACTCTTTCGAAATGGCTGTGTTCCAAACTGGAATATACTCCTACATAGTTGATAGGGGTGGCACGATTCTTTTCACTGCGAGATCAAAAGAATTTGGAGAAGTAGAGGGAAAGAAGAAGGCAATAGAAATTTTAAAGAAAGATGGTGTTGACGCTTTAGTTGTGCTTGGCGGTGATGGCACATTTAAAGGTGCTATGGATATGGCAAATCTCTCTAATGGTGAGATTAATGTCATAGGTATTCCGGCAACCATAGATCTTGACATTGCATGTACAGAATATACTATCGGATTTGACACTGCTATAAATACTGCTATGGAAGGTGTAGATAGAATTAGAGATACCAGTACTTCACATGAAAGATGTAGTATAGTAGAAGTTATGGGTAGAAATGCAGGATATATTGCAGCATACACAGGCATCTCTACTGGTGCTGAAGATATTATAATTCCAGAAAACAATGAATACGCTGACATTAGTAAAATTATTACTCGTGTCCGCATTGCAAATAAAAAAGGAAAGAAGCATTATATAATTATAAATGCTGAAGGCATAGGACACTCATCAGATATGGCTAAGATGATTGAAACTATGACTGGTATAGAGACAAGAGCTACAATTTTAGGTCACCTTCAAAGAGGTGGATCACCAACTTGTAAAGACAGAGTGTATGCTTCCATCATGGGGTGTAAGGCTGTAGAAGTTTTGATGGAAGGAAAGAAAATCGACTCATAGTTTATCAGAATGGTGAATTTACTGATGTAGACATAAATGAGGGACTTTCTGAGAAAAAAGTTTTCCCACAATACTTTATTAAAACTGCAGAGGAGCTTGAATCTAAATAATGAATCAAATTCCAATTATAGTATCAAATTCTTATAATAAAAAGTACTATTTAGATGAGCGGCTAAATGTCTTACCAAAAGAAGTGAAAGACACATTAAAAATAATTTTTGTAAAACTAACCGAAGAGATTGGCGGAGTAACTGAAGTTTTATTTGACAATGAGGAATACGATTTAGTTTTTAAAACATACAAAAATGATGATGATTATAATTATGATGAGATAAATGCAAATTACAAATTGTCTAAGATTGAAAGAGAGTATTCGGAAATATTTTCGCAAATTGCTCAGTTTTGCAAATTCAAATTAAACGGTTTAGTTTAATGTTTAAAATAGGGAATATTGAAATAGAAAATAGAATTTGCGTTGCTCCAATGGCAGGTATCACAGACCTGCCATATCGCATTATTTTAAAAGAAATGGGAGCAGCACTTATGACTACAGAACTTGTAAGTGCTAAGGGAATTTACTATAACAATCCTGGAAATGCAACTATAATGGCGACAGATAAGAAAGAATCTCCAATCGCACTTCAGCTATTTGGTTCAGACCCAATTATTATGTCTATGGTTGCAAATAAAGTAAAGGAGCCATACGACATAATTGATATAAATATGGGTTGCCCTGTCTTAAAAGTAGTGAGAAATGGAGAAGGCGCAGCACTTATGAAAGATGAGTCGCTTGCTGCAAGAATTGTTGATACGATGGTTCGAGTCGTAAATGATAAACCAATTACTTGCAAGATACGAATAGGTTTTGATAATAAACATATAAATGCAGTAAGTTTTGCTAAGGCACTTGAGTCAGCAGGAGCTTCTGCTATAACTGTTCACGGAAGAACTAAAGCAGAATTATACAGTGGGGATGTGCATCGAGATGTTATTAAAGATGTAAAATCATCAGTAAAAATCCCAGTGATAGCAAATGGAAACATCTGGACTATAGACGATGCAAAATCTATGCTTGATGAGACAGGTGCGGATGCAATAGCGATTGGTAGAGCTATAAAAGGTAATCCATGGTTTGTAAGAGAGTGTATCGAGTATATAGAAAATGGTAAGAGAATTGAAAGACCAACTAAAGGTGAGATAAAAAAAATGATGTATAGACATGTGAATGATGCAATTAATTTTAAAGGTGAGTTTACTGCTATATCGGAACTTAGGCATCATATAGCGTGGTATACACATGGTATGCAAAACTCAACAAAATTTAGATTAGCACTTAATAGTGCGACCACAAAGGAAGCAATTACAAAACTGATCGATGAATTGTAGGAGCGAATGCAAATTGTAGGGGCGAATGCAAATTGTAGGGGCGAATGCTTGCAGAGCCCTGGAGGAAAATATGAAAAAATATAGCGAGTTGACAAGTGAAGAATTAAAAAAATTAAAATCTGAGTTAGAAAATAAACTAAAAGATTTAAAAGCATTAAATCTTAATCTTGACATGAGCCGTGGCAAACCTTGCAAAGAGCAACTTGACCTTTCGATGGACCTTATGAGTGTGCTTGATAAACATTCAAACTTAATTTGTAAAGATGGTACTGATTGTAGAAACTATGGTCAACTTGGTGGTATAGAAGAGGCGAGAGAACTTCTTGCTACTTTTATGGAAAATAAGATAGAAAACATTTTGATATATGGTAACTCATCTCTTAATGTAATGTACACTATGATTATGCAGGCTTGGGTATTTGGTATAATGGGAAGTACTCCTTGGTGTAAACTTCCTAAAGTAAAATTTTTATGTCCAGTACCAGGCTATGATAGACATTTTGCAATTTGTGAAGAATTTGGAATTGAAATGATTAACATTCCTCTTTCTGAGACAGGACCTGACATGGATATTGTTGAAAAATTAGTTTCAGAAGATGATAGTGTAAAAGGTATATGGTGTGTGCCAAAGTATTCAAATCCTGATGGATACACTTATAGTGATGATACTATAAGAAGATTTGCAAGATTAAAACCAAAGGCGTCTGACTTTAGAATCTTTTGGGATAACGCTTATACAGTTCATCATCTTTATGATGAACCAGAAAAGCGAGATCACATAATCGAAATATTAGGCGAATGCGAAAAAGTCGGCAATCCAGATATAGTTTATAAATTTGCATCTACGTCTAAAATATGTTTTCCTGGTTCCGGTATAGCTTCTATGGCTGCATCTGATAATAATATAAAAGATATAAAGAAACATTTAAAAATACAAACTATAGGATATGATAAAGTTAATGAATTAAGACATGTTCATTATTTTAAAAATTTGCTTGGAATTAAATCTCATATGATGGAACATGCAAAGATACTTAGACCTAAGTTTGAATTAGTACTAAATACATTTGATAGAGAGTTATCAGATGTTGATATGGTTAGGTGGACAAGACCGCATGGAGGATACTTCATATCTTTCTATGCAATGCATGGTACAGCAAAAGATATAGTGGCAAGATGTAAAGATGTAGGAGTTAAACTCACTGATGCCGGCGCTTCTTATCCATATCATAAAGACCCTGATGACTCAAATATTCGTATAGCACCAACTTATCCAAATATTAAAGACTTGGAAGTAGCCTTAGATGTTTTTGCAACTTGTGTCAAATTGTCAACAATAAATAAAATGATTATAGATTAATGAATGAAGAAAAGAGATAAAATATTTATTATTTCGGTATAAATGGTTATTGGTACTATTTTGGGGCTGACGGGGCAATGTACAAGAATCAGCAGATGCCATAAGGGTATTATGTAAATGCTGAAGGCAAATATTTTGAATAAATAGGTTTAAAAGGGCGGATTTTTATCCGCTTTTTTATTGACAAAATATAAAATGAGGACTAAAATATATGCAGCTAAAATAAACCGAGTTTTGTCGACAATCCGTGAAGGGATAGTTGGCAATTTTTAGTCGAATTTTAGTTACGAGTAATTTGACAACACAGGTGTGTGCTGCCATCATTTTGATGTGAAAGGCATAAAAATGTTTTTTAAAAAAATGAAACTAAAATTTTAACATAGAAGAATTAAAAAATTTTTTAAGACGAAGAGGGAAAAAACTATGATGAGTATCGGAAAAGTAGTTAAGAAAGTAACATCGATCGTGCTAGTAGTAGCGATGATCATGACGAGTGCTGGAATTCAAACATTCGCAAGCTCTGTTGATGATGTTGTGAATGCAGCAAGCGAAGAGAGAGGAAATGAGAATTTAAATCGTAAGTATTACGATGAGCTCATTAACGAAGAGAATGAAAACGCCGAAGAGAAAGTAGAAGAAGTTGAAGAAGAGAAAGTAGAAGAAGAGAAAGTCGGCGAAGAGAATTCTCAAGAGAAAGAAAATCTTGAAGAGAAAGGTCCGAGTGAAAATTCTGACGAAGGTTCTGACGAATCTGAAGAGACAATTACTGGTGATGAAGAAGAGCCAGAAGAAGATGAGACAAGCAAATCATCTGAAGAGGAACCGGAAGTTGATGAAACCACAGTGACACCTACAGAAGAGACTGAAAGCTCTTCTATTTCCGATGCAGAGAATGAAGACAATAACAATGAAGAAAATAATGAAGAAGATATTATAGAAGAAAATATTGCATCAGAGAGTGATGCTTCAGATGATGCCGATACCACAGATGAAGCAGAAGAAAGCAAAAGTGCAGAAGAAGAAAAAAATGAAGATGCAGTTGCAAGTTCTTCAGATGTAGAAGAAGTAAATGAAGAAAAAGCTTACAAGGTAGCTACATATAGCGAGATATTTACTGTGGCTACAGGAAGTGAAGTAGAATTAGCAACAGATAGTGAAATCCCTCCAGCAGATTCTATAGAGATAGTTGCAAGTGACAGTGAACTTGATAAAGAACTTGGTAAAGTAAAATTTAGTGATCATGATAGATGGGTTCTTAACACACCTGGATTACTTGTTTTTGGTGATGTAGGTTATAGTGGTGGATCACATGCTGGTAAAGGTTACATAGGGTTTTACTTAGGAAATAGAGATAAGTCAGGAGATGTTGGCGGTGACAGTATGGAGTGGCTCAAAGGTTGGGATGCCGGAAATGAGGGTGGAGGAAATAAAATAAAAGAATCTATAGATCTTTATGGTGCTGAAAATAGTGAAATGTTTAATGGCAAAAAATGGTGGAAAAATGACTGGGCGTTCATGAAAATACCAGATAGCTTAGATGATTTTAAGGATGAAAATGAAAGAAGATCATATCAATTACCACCTCAGTATCGAGAGGCAGTTTCTTGGTATGTAAAAGCTGCTGGTAACTATGAGGCTCAAGAAAAATATTTTGAAGAAGATGACGGAAAAGTCAGATATGCTGGTATTAACTACTATGCAAATAAATATAGTTTCTTGATGTATCCACCTTTGGGTATATTTTGTGACAGGAAAAGCAGTAGTGGCTCTGAAAATCAACTTTCCTTTTTTAAGTCAGAGAAATGGCGTAACATAAATCTTGGATGGAAGGTGGTAAATGGAAGTAAAAGTTATACAAATGACCAATATGCAGAATTAGGTAAAAAGGCTTTAGAAGCTAAGAAGAACTATCAAAACAAGGAATTCTTAACTGAGCATCAAAATGTTTTAGGTTATATAGTAACAAATGAAAATAGCGATGGAACATATGATCTAGAATTAGTTGACCATGTCAAGTTTAATAATGACTGGTCAATGACTGAGAAAGACGAACTATCAATATGGCACGTAGAAAATATGGATGACGATATCACTGTACAGTCATCAGGAATGACAGAAGAATATGACTGGGCCTTAAGTTTCAAAACATCATACTATGGCATTTTCACACAAGAGGCTGATAACAAAGTAGAAACTAGAGCTTATTGGGAAAATGAAGGTTGGACATCAGACAGGCGCACTCGCCAATTATATGGTCAAACTTTGCCTTGGAGTCAACCTGGCGCCTATAAATTTACAGTTCCAAGTGAAGATAAAGGTATAAAGTATGAAAAAGATGGAAAAGAGTATAGATTAATTGGCTGGGTACCTGCATATCAAGATAAGCGTCAAAAATCTACAGACTGGGGAGATTCAGATTCTTATAAGAACATTGTAGATGGATTCGGAGAAAGGCAAACAAAAAAACTTACAAAACAGACAATTTATAGACCGGGTCAAAAAGCAGAATATAAACTACATGACACATGGCCTCTTACTTTTGGACCTTTCTATAGAGATGCAATGGAAGATCCTTCACCTCGTTGGTATAGAGATGGTGATGAGTTTGGTGTAGCCGATAAGGGACTTGTGTACGTAAACAAAAACGACACTAAATGGAACATGATAACTAAAGTTTTGAGATGTCCAGATTCTAGAGACGGGTTCGCGGATAATAATCTAGGATACAATGGAGGTACAACAAATGGAGTTCAATACAATGTTGTATTCTTCTCACCAGTTCTTGAAGAAGTAAAGAAAAAGACAGTGACATTGCATCCAGAAGGTGGTGCTTGGACAGAAGATAAGTCTACTGGTGACAAGACACAGACTTATAACAATTTTGATACTACAAGTTTACCAACATCAGATAAAATATCAAGAGCAGGTTACATATTTAAGGGATGGTATACTGCACAAAAAGGTGAAGGAACAAACTATACTTCTCTTGGCAAAACTGCAGTAGAGAATAATGTCACAGATTTGTATGCACATTGGGAAGCAAATACTTATAAATTCAAATATTATTATAATAAAGTAAAAGGTTCAGATGGCAATGACTACACTGGCGGAAAGGAAGGAAGCGAATTTGAAGGAACATATGATAAAAAAGTAAAGATGCCAAATGCAAAAGACTATGCTCTTGAAGGATTTACTTTGTTAGGTTTTTCAGATGCAGCAAATGATACCACAGGAAAATTTGAACCAGACACTGAATACACTGTAGATACCACAAATTTTACTAATATACTGAATGGAGGAATAAATTGCATATACCCTATTTATAAAGAGAATACGTATAGAATAAAGTTAACTCCGGGGTCAGCCAAGGCTTCTGATGGTAAAACAAAAAATGGCAAAGGAAGTGTAACATATACACTTTTGCACTACTCAACATACAATCTCAGTACTACATCAGACGCGGTAACTCTTGAAGGATTTAATCTTCAAGGCTACAACCTAAAAAATGGTCAAACGACAGTAGAGATACCGGTTGACAAGAGCATAGTCACAAAGGATTATGTAAATTATTTAGATGCGAATAGTGAGAAGACATTCTATGGAGTATGGAAAGAGAAAGAGTATAAGATAGAGTTTAAATCAGGATCTAAAAAAGGTTCTGACAATGTAGAATATAAGTCAACAAGTCCAGATGTAGCAGCGAAAACTTATAAATATTACTCTAGTGTAACAGCTCCAAATAGTTTTGTATTACCTGACTTTACTGCGACCGGATTTGCAAAGGCGGGTTCAACTAAAAATCTAGTTGCACCTGGAAAGTCAGTTGCAATTAAAAGTATTTATAAAGAATTGTCGGAGACAACAACTACGGCACTTTATACTATATGGAAAGAAAAAGAAATTACTATAACATTCAAAGGTGGAAGAAAGAAAGCATCTGACAACAATCATAAAGAATGTAGTAGTGAAGAAAAGAAAAAATACGGTTATAAATCGACTGTAAGTGTGCCACAGAAGTTTGTGATGGAAGGCTTTAACTTCAAAGGCTTCAACACAAAAGATGAGAAAGACGAAGTAACGCTTGAGCTGTCTAAAAATGGAAAGACAGCAACTTGGTTTGCCTCAGAATATGCAGATGCAATAGATGAAGAAGGACAGAGTCTTACATTCTATGGCGTATGGAAAGAGAAAGAGTATTCACTTAAGTTTGATGCAGGAACTAAAAAAGCATATGGCAGGGTATATGTAGGAACAAATTCTATCGCTGCAAAGACATATGGATACTTTAACAATATAACTATGCCAAGCACACCTACTATGAGAGGATTTAAGCTTGTAGGATTTAGTAAAGATGATCAACAAGAAACAGCGGAGTATAAAGTTGGCGAATTAGTTGATGTAAAAAAATTGATTGATGAAATACCAATGGAAGAGAAGACCAATGAAAACACTACTGACTATACTCTTTATGGTGTATGGGAGATAACAGGAGCAACATTTAAATTTGATGCTGACCTAGGTGTATTCTTAAGTAGCAAGAAGAGAGAAAAAGAAATAGCGGTTAGTGTATCAGGAAAAGCGTTAAAAGATTATGAAGGATATGAGAAACCATATTCAGAGGATGGCTATGTATTTACATACTGGGTTGATAAAGATGGAAATAAATATACTGATGACACAATAGTAATAGGCGACTTAGATTTAAAAGCACAGTATATTCTTGGAACGACAGAAGAGATCAATAACAAAGTATACACTATAAAGATAAATAATGACTCTACTAAGGGAATAGTTGATGGTCCTAATCCTGATAGTTTTGGTGTAAAACTTGGATCAGATGTTCTTGCATCTATGAGTGAAGCAGGAATAGCAGTAACAGCAAAAGAAGGCTATACATTCCTTGGCTGGTCATGGACAGGAAGTAAGGATGACATATTAAAAGCAGGAGATGTATACTCAGATATAACTAAAGATACATTGACAGCAGTATATAGTGAAAATACGATTAACGTAAAATTAAGTGCAGGCTTAGGTGAGTTTGCTGGCGGGTTAAAAGCAAAGACAATCATAAGTACAGAGTCAAAAGCACTTAATACTTATAATGGATATGAAGAGCCAACTCATGCGACATATACATTTAGTAAGTGGGTAGATGGGGATAATTTAGAAGTAGCATCTACTTCTATAATATCTATTGACACTACACTTTTTGCTAAGTTTGTAGATGGAGATGGAAACGAAGTAGAAGATACAAATGTATATACTATAACTATAAATAACGATAATACAAAGGGTGAATATACAGGAGCTACAGAATTTGGATTAAGAGTAGGAAGTAACATCCTTGCGTCAATGAGTGAAGCAGGAGTTACAGACCCAATAGCAAAAGACGGATATAAATTTATCGGATGGTCACTTACAGGAAATAAAGATGATATCATAAAGGATGGAGATTTATATACAGATAGCACTCTTCTTAATTTAACAGCAATATATGAGATATATGAAGAGAAAATCACAGTAACCTTAAGTGCTGGCGAAGGTAAATTTGCTAGTGGAAGAAAAACAAAGGCAATTGTAAGCACAGAATCAAAAGCACTCAATACTTATGATGGATATGAAGAGCCAACAAGAGAAGATTATGATTTCATTCGTTGGCTTGGTGTAAATGGTGCAGAAGTATCAACTTCATCAGTAATTACAAGTGATACAACACTTTTTGCATCATATAAGAAGGTAGGAAATGCATTAGAAGATGGCAATTATACAGTTATAATTGAAAATAGTAATACTGAGCAAGGAACATTAAAAGTAGGTGGTGTTGCAAGAGAGAGTGTAAGAATCAGTATTAGACTTGGCGATGATATAAACGCAACACTTGCAAGTTATAGCATAATAGCATCAGCAAGTAATGGATATTATTTCAGAGGTTGGTCATGGACAGGAGAGATAGACAATATAATTAAAGATGGCGACCAATATACTGACACAAATAATACAAGATTAGTAGCAATATGGAGGAATGAAGCAGAATACACTGTGCTTTTGAGAGCAAACACAGGTGTGTTTGAGACAAGTAATAGTAGAAGACTTACGCTTACAACTAAACGAAGTGCATTTGCTAATTTAACTGAGATCACAGGTTATGAGAGACCAGTAAAAGCCAATGCTTATTTCTGGAAGTGGGTTGTAGCAGACACAAGGGCAACATATAGTGAGACAACACGTGTCGAAGAAGATTTAATTCTTGATGCTATATATAAAGATAAAGATACAGATGAGCCAATAGGAGAAGGCGAAACTGGAGATGGTGGTGCGGATGCCACTTATACAGTCATGGTTAAAAATGATGTATTAATGGGAACCATGAGTAATTCAGTAAGAACAAAAATTGGTGACGAAGAGTATGACATAGCACTAATTGATTACAAACTTGGAGACAATTTATTAGAAAAGATTGAGGAAAAAGGACTTGAGATAGAGCCAGCAATTAAATTCATATTTGAAGGCTGGTCAAGGACTAAAAAAGAAGAAGATTTGATAAGAGATGATGCATTGTTTAACGACAAGGATTTAACAGATATTTATGCTATATACTATGATGTAATAGATCTTACCATCAAATTAAGTGCAAACACTGGTGTGTTCAAAGATTATAAGAGAGAGAAAACTTTAAAAGCGGTTATAAAGACAGCCCTTAAGAATTTTGTTGGATATGAAGAACCAGTAAAATCAGAAGGATATAAGTTTGACCACTGGGAAGATGCTGATGGAAATAAATATGAACTCACCCATATGTTTGGAACAGAATCAGATAAAAAAGTAATAGAGCTTCGTGCAATTTATGTAGACGATAAGGATAATGTAGTAGGAAAAGGTGGTTCAGAGGATGGAGGACCAAAGGCTAACTATACTGTATTTGCAAAATATAATCCACAAAGATCTTCAATAAGCAATACAAGCTTTGAAGTAAAGCAATATGGCTTAGTAAAACAAGCAATGAAAGATTATAAAGTTTATGATGCAACAAAAGAAGCAGAAGGATATTGGCAGAAAGGTTGGTCATTTGAAAATAACTTAGCTACACTTGTAACTGATACAACGATATATAGTGATGTAAATAAAGTATTAATATATGCTCAGTATTTAAATGTTGATAAGTGGACACTAGTTTTGGATGCCAACACAGGACTCTTTAGTGATAACACAGGACTTAGTGAAAATAGAAGAGTAAAAGAATTGGTTGATAAAAATAGATTGCCTATAAAAGATTTCCCTGGATATGAGAGACCAGAAAAATCAGAAGGATATACATTTGATAGATGGGAAGACATAAATGGTAAAGTTTATAAAGAATCTGACAAACCAGAACCAGAAGGTGATATGCCAACAATTACACTTTATGCAATATATAAAGACAATAAAACTGGCAAAGAGATAGGAAAAGGAGACACAAAGGATGGCGGAAGCAATGCGACATATACTATAATAGCGTCATCATCAGAAGCAGAAGGAAGAATAGAAGGCAAGAATAAATTTGAGATAAGAAAAGGAGACTATATACTTGCCACTATGAGTTATGCTGGCATAAATGAACCAACACCAAAACCAGGAAATTACTTTGTAGGATGGGCATGGAAAGTAAACGATTATGACCATGCAGTAGCAGAAGAAGATACATATAAAGTTGATGATGGATCAGTTCTTAATGCATTATATTCAAATCAATTATTTAATGTAACTTTAAAAGCAAATACAGGATTATTCAGTGACGATACAAGAGAGAAGACATTACAGGTTCCAAAATATAAATTATTAAGAAATGCAACAGGATATGAGGAACCAGTAAAAACAAATGCAAAATTCAATTCTTGGCTATATGATGCAACAAATTATCCTTTAGGAGTTGAATTTAAGAAATACAAAATAGAAGGTGAGACAGTCCTTAAAGCCATATACGAAGATAATGACGGAAAACCAATTGGAAGAGATATTGACGGAACTAATGATGGCGGAGAAAATGCTACATATACTATAAGAGTAGACAATATAAACTCTATGGGAGAGTATAACGGTGCTCGTTACTTTGATATAAAGAAAGGCGAAGTAGTTTATACAACTATGAAAGCTGCAGGAGTAACAGAGGCAACACCAAGTAGTGGATATGCATTTAAAGGATGGAGACTTGGAAATGACACAGTAAAAGCAGAGAATCTCATCACTGCTACAAGCACATATGAAAACACAGACTATACTGTATTGTATTTAGAGTATGCTACACAGACAACACAAGTTACATTTGATGCTTCATTTGGAGCATTTGCAGATGGAAGTAGAGTGAAGAGATATACTTTAGCAAGAGGAAGAGTACTCAATACAATAGCAGACTATGAAGAGCCAACTAAGAAGAAATGGACATTTAATAGATGGGCTGACAAAGCTGGCGTAACAGTTGCGTCATCATCTACAGTACCACTTGATGCAATAACATATGATTTAAAAGCAATGTATTTAAATAGATATGGCGAGGAAGTAAGCGAAGATTCACATAGCCATTTGATTTGTGGTGCAGAAAATGAAGGTGTTGGAACACATGCTACAGATGTTATATCAGCTCATAGCACAAAGGTAGCATATTTACCAATCACAAGTGAAGAAGAATTCTATAAGTATATAGATGATGAATTAGCAAAACCAGAGCTTGAAAGAAAAGACATAAGAATGTATCTTGAAGAAGATATAGAGCTTAACGATGATGTAGCACTTGGAAACAACATTACAGTATATCTCTGCTTAAACGGATGCACACTTAGAAGTAAGAAGATTGGCAATGCTATAAAAGAGATAGGTAACTTATACATTACTAACTGTAAAGACAATGAAGCATCAGTAGTTGAGATAGCATCAGGAAGTAACATAGAAAAGCCATACCTTGGTGGCAACAGTGTTCATGTGCTTTCATCAAAAGGAAAGATTAATGTATTTGCAGCTGGAGAATTAGTAGATTTAGTAAGTACAATGAGTGCATTGTCAAAAGATATCGAGTTCATGAATGTTGATATAGCAAATGGCGAAGGAGTAATTACTGATAAGTTTATGTCAGCAACAGGAAGAAGTAGAGTTCGTCTTGTAGATGTAAATATCGACAAGATAAATGTAAGAGATACACTTCTTGGCACATATGAAGGTGCAGAGCTCTATGTTGGAGGACACGTAAACCTTTCTGATAACTATACAAATAGAGCAGTAGTAGAGCTAAGTGATAGATTTGACATCACAGCAAGATCAGTTCTTATAGCATCAGGAAACACAATAGAGAAGAAAGAGAACGGTGATACAGCAGTAATGTTTGTCGGTGGAACAATCAATAAGATAGACGGAGACTTAAGAGTAACAAACAATAGATTAACACTTTCTGATGACTACAAGAAGCGTGTAAAGATTGAAATAGTAAAAGAAGAGTCAAAAGCGAGTGTTAGTGAAGCAAGTAAGAGTGAAACTGAAGATGACCTAGATAAAGAGCTTGGAACTTATGATGAAGAGGTAAGCCCTGCTGGAGAAGTAGGATATTCATCTGCAGTTGCATTCACAAATGACAATATAGGATTTACAGTAGGAAATTCTACTATAGAGATTTATGGCAACGAATCAGTAGCAAGTTATTCAGATGTCCGTGCTGGATACATGTATCAACTTCGTGCAAAGTATAATTTAAGCCAAGCACTCTTACAACAAAGTAAAGGAACAGAGTTAAATAAAGATTCTATCATAGGAATAGCATTTGCTTCAGAAGATGGAGAAGGTGTGCTCACTGATAGTAAGAAGATAAGCGCTGATACATTTATAAATAGCACATTTGGTAAAGAAGAGAAACTTCTCAATATAAAAGAAGTTGACAATAACCTTGAGCTTTTAAGAAAGCGTTACTATGTAGAGTATGATGAAGGAGCGCCAACAACAAATGAGACAAAGAAAGTAATAAAGACATATCTTGGTGACGGTGCGACTATATCAGAGACTACAAGAGTAAGAAGTAAGGAAATGAAAGCAGGACATGACTTAACGCTTGCAGACAATAAGATTTACTATGCAAAAGGCTTTGATTTATCTACATATTCAATAATAGATAAGAACAATAACTTTATCGGATTATATGATCCAAAATCTACTATGTCATATATAGGAGATGTATTTAGAGATGGCTCTGACATAGAGGATGGAGATGTATTTAAAGCAGTAGCAAACTGGGATGAGAGAGCGCTCAAATCAGAGGCAAGAAATCTTGTAATCACAAAATCAGAATATGATGAGATGGTTAACGAAGCAGCAGCAATGGCTGTAGTAGCCCAAGCATCAGCATCAAGTATAGCCCAAGTAGCAGAAGTAGTAGAAGAGGATAACTATATAGTAGTATATCATCTAAATGGTGGAAAGCTTGATGGTCATGAAGGAGATATTGCTACAGTAAGTGGACTAAGCAGAAAGGACGAATATAAGTTAATAACTGATGTAGAAAAAGTAGCAACAGACTCAGAGACAGGAGAACTTAGAACATATGACTTTATGGGCTGGGTTATGGAAGACGAAGACAATGACTATACATTTAATAATGGTATGAGTTTTGAAACAGTGATAGAACCAGAGCATGAAGAAGATATAATCAATGTATATGCGGTTTACTTACCATCAACATTTAAGATAACATATCACTTAGAAGGTGGAAGAATAGAAGGATATGAAGGAGATACAATCGAGGATACTATAGTTAGAGTTGCTAGTTATAAACTTCTGTCAGGAGTTACAAAAGAAGACCATATCTTCACAGGCTGGAGAGTAGAGACAGGAAAGTCAACTATTCTAACAGATGAGCTTAATGAAGAAAGTATAACAAGAGATATAGATGCATATGCGTTGTATGATAATGCATTATATTCTGTAACATATCATCTTGATGGTGGAGTAATAGTAGGCATCACAGAAGAAGGTGATGAGGAATATGTTGACAATAAAGCGAACATACAAAAAGACTACTATTTATATAAAGATGTTGTAAAGCCTGATTATAGATTTGTACGTTGGGAATCAGAAGCAAATGATGCAACAGTTGATGTGATAAAAGCAGGAGATGCAGACACAAATAAGAGAGAAGTAAGAGCATACTATGTTCCTACAACATGGGATATCACATATGATACAGATGGCGGAAATATAGCAGGAACAGCAGGCGGCAACATACAAGAGAAGCAAAATGAAGGACAAGACTACAAACTCTATACAGATGTCACAAAAGATGGATATGAGTTTGCATACTGGTATGATGTAAATACTAAAGAGAGAGTAGATGTAATAACTGCACCAAAAGGTGGACAAGCATATAGAGTAAAAGCAGCATATGTTCAAACAGCATATAATTTGACACTTCATCTTGATGATGAGACAACAGAAGTTATTAATAACATAAGTGACAAAGAAGAATTTGTACTTCCTACAGACAAGAAACTAGAGAACAAAGAGTTTGTAAAGTGGCAATACAAGAATGAAAACAACGAAGATATAGACATAGTTGAAATACCAAAAGGAAATCCAAATAATATAACAGATGTCTATGCTGTCTTTGATGACCTCATGACACAGAGTATTATATATCATGCAGGAGCAGACGAGAAAATCGAAGGTGTTGAATTGTATGATGAAGATTCTACTGCAGATAATAAGACATTCACAGTTATGAAGAATAGAAGAGAAATTGCAGTATTAGATGCTGTTGCAAAAAAAGATGGCTATGTGTTTGTTGGATGGACAGCAAACAAAGAAGAACCAGGTAAACTTAGTCAATATACTTACAGACTTGAATATATGATAGAAGGTTTTACTAAGGATTTTGAAAAGCAGTATACTTATACTGCAGACATACGTAATATGACATGGGATTTTTACCCTTATTTTATAAAGCTAAATTATAATGGAGAAGTAGTTAAAAAGACAAAAATAAGATACCACATAATAGGTGAAGGAGAACTTCCAGTATTTGCTGAAAAGGAAGATGACAAGACATATATTCAAGAAGTAATACCATGTGAGAATTTGTCATTTGACGGTTATTCTATTTATCAACAGAGACAAGGTTATAGTTGGGGACTCCAAGGAGTATATTATACTGAAGAAGATGCTCAAAATGCACTTATAAATATTGAGACAAGCAAGCCATATGATGCATATACTATAAAATATGATAAGTTGGTGGAATATCGCGATAAGAATGAAACTCTTGACGTATACTTGCCATTTAAAAAGGAATCGCTTGATGTAACTTTTGATGTAGATGGAGGAGAGCTAGTAGGAAAGACATTAGAAGAAGGTTCTGACAGTTATGTAATTGAATACAAAGTTTCAGGTCTATACAGCACAGATTTACCAGAGGCAAAGAAAGACGGCTATACATTTAATGGCTGGTACACAGAAAAAGATGGCAAAGGCGAAAAGGTAACAGATGTGGCAGTGGCAAGTTATAGATTAGGCACAAAGTACCCTACGGTATATGCATACTGGAAGAGCAATAGTTACAAAGTAACATATGAGTTGCACGGAGGAAAGCTTAGCGGAGTAGTAGGAGACTCATATACAAAGACATATAGTAGATTATCAGATGTTACACTTGAGACAGAAGTGTATAAAGATGGTCAAAGGTTTGATGGATGGTATACAGAAGAAGACGGACAAGGA
>JAFXWR010000024.1 GCA_017542725.1 Lachnospiraceae bacterium
AATTATAACACATTTTTTATATTTGTAAATACGCAAGCATGCAAAACACGCACAATCCCTATATCTATGGTGTTTAGTAGTTTTCAGGCACTACATATCTAGTATTCATTATGATATGTAGTATAGCTAATATAATCCTTATCAAAATATATATCCACCTGCCCACTACTGCCTGTCTTTAAAATTACTGAACCTGTGTCTGCAATTGAGTCCACGGTTTCAAGATTCGGATGACCATAGTTATTGTTTTTACCATATGAAAATACAGAAAACTTTGGTGATGCCATATAAAAAAACTCTGGTACATTTGAATTCTTTGAGCCGTGATGTGGCACCTTAAGAACATCTACATCCAAGTTTTTAATTGCAAACTCATCCTTAAGCATTCTACCCATAGTCTGCTTTCCTATGTCGCCAGTGAAAAGCGCTGAGTGATTTTTATAATCTAATCGAAAAGTGAGTGACATTTCATTTTGGTCTCTCTTCTCATTTTTTAACGAACCTTCGTTTGGACTCAATACTGTTATGAAATATTCATCGTGAAACTTATATGTATCTTCTTCTTTCATATACATTATATTCACATTTCTGTCTTTAGCAGCATTTTTCAATTTATCAAACTTATAATCATCTGTCGCTGTAATCGGCAACACCAAATTATAAATATTTACCTCATTCTCATTTTCCAAAAGATAAATAATTCCATTAGTATGGTCTGCATCTGCATGAGTAATAAATGCAAAATCTATATGGTCAATAGCTCTTGACTTTATATGTGGTATCAAAATATATTGACCATTACTTGTATTTGATGATGAGCCTCCATCTATAGTCAAAATCAAGTTCTTCGACTCTATAAGAATGCTGTCACCTTGTCCTATAGAAATAAATGTCATTCGCATATCACTATGAGTTCTTATTGAGATTATGACTGATGAAACTAATATTGCAAAAACACAAAGCAAAATTCTAATCAATTGTCCACTTTTATATTTATGTGCTAAGGCGAGTTTCGCTTCATTATCAAAAGCAACTTTTACTCTATTCAACTTGTAATCGCGCAAAGTATCTTCAGTATTTTTATTAATTATAAATATTATTAAAAATAAAACTATATAGAAATAAACAACTTCATATAAATTTGGCTTCCCAAGTGCGAGTAAATGAGCTGGCAAAAATTCTACCAACTCACACAATTTATCATAGACTATAAATATCATGTGCACTACAAATGCCAATATTTTCCCAAGAGTTAGATACAAAAATGAAGTTCCAAGACCTGCAAGTCCAAAACCAAGTACAAAAGCCATAAGTGGAATTACAATTAGATTGACAAATATACTGTAAAGTGGATATGTGAAGTAATGATATATAGTTACGGGGAAGAGAAACAATGTCAAAATCACTACCGCAGGAATTCTAAAACTATCCACTTTTATTCCAACTATTCTATTATCACCATCATCAAGTTCTCCAATTCTTGTTATCTTTTTTCTGATTCTCGCAACAGTCAACTCACTATTTAATGCATAGATAGCTACATAAGAAAACTGAAATCCAGCATTGAAAAGTAAATATGGCCTAATCATTATAAATATAAATGCAATTATAAATAGAGTATTCTTCGAGTCGTAAGTCCTTCCTATAGATAATGATAAAAATCTTATGAACAGCATAGTTATGGCTCTAAGACTTGCTGGTCCCGCATCAATGAATATTCCATACAAGAGTATAAAAATACTTACAAAGCTAGCAGACACATTTACCGATAGCCTCTTTCTCAAAAGTTCAAAGAGTGCTAACCCAAGTATAGATAGATGAAGTCCTGAAATTGCCAGGATATGAGCTATACCATTATCTGCAAATGTTTTCTTCTGTTCTCTATCAATACCAGATTTATCTCCTGTCACCATCGCAGAAAAAAGGCCTGCATCTCTATCGTTAAATATTTTACTTATCTGCGCTTTGATTAAGATTTTTATATCATATATTTTCTGGCGAAGCTTGTCATACTTTTCATTTGTCACTTCTATGCCATTTGCAAATGCTATAAATGTGATTCCATCCGACCTATAATAATTTTTCTGATTAAACTCACCTTCGTTTGATGGTTCATCAATTATACTTGTGCCACCAGTAATTCTTACGAGATTTCCTATCGTAACATCTGATATCAACTCATCGGCGAAATAACATCTACATTTTCCAAGCCGCATACCTTTTGAATAACAATTACTAAGTATATAATAATTGCTATTTGTACTTTTACCAATAGACTCAACTTTGCCAGTAAGCACCTTGCTTCCTTTACCTAGGCTTTCGACATTTGTCACATATTTATCAAAGCGACTTTCTTCGATTTTGAATCGAGAAAAACCAATTAAGCCAAATAGCAATATTACAATCAATGTCCTGACATATAATTTCTTATCTAAAAATAATTTTCCGTATAAAAAAATAGCAATAAGCACAAGTATCAGTTTAAACAAAACTGGTACAAAGTCTATTGCTATTATTATTCCTAAAATACTTGAAGCTAAAAATAGAATTGCAGGTCTTTTAATTTTCATCTATTTTTTTGTAGATTGCCGCTGCAACAGCACCCATTCCTATATGGCATCCAATAACTGTGGATAACTCATCCATCACAACTTTAGTTTTAAATGTCTCCGTCAAAACATCTTTAAACTTAGTTGCCTCATCTAAGCACTCAGTATATGCTACGCCAAGTTGAAATTTTTCTATTGGCTCGTCGCCAAAGAAATCCTTAAAATCATTTGTCACAAGATTAGCTATCTCATCTTCTGCTTGTTTAATTCCTCTTGCTTTTTTTACTACTTCAAATTTATTTCCGTTACTAAATAAAATTGGTTTGATATTTAAAATATTTCCCACAGCAGCTGAAAGAGCACTGACTCTCCCACCTTTTTTCAAGTATTCCAATGTGTCTACAGCAATATAAACTCTAGTATTTTTTGCATTTTCTTCCACCTTGGTTTTTATATCCTGTGGGCTCATTCCCTTTTTTAAAAGCCTTGCCACATCTTCAAGTAATGCTCTTTGAACCACCGATATAGTCTTATGGTCGACTACAAAAACTTTATCTTTATATTCCTCTTCAACAATTGGAAGAATGCTTTGATAGGAACTAGACAAACCACTTGTTATAGGAAAGTAAAGTATGTTGTCATACTCTTTTAGCAATCTATCAAATGTCTCCACTACTACATTTATAGGCGCCTGCGAAGTATGTATGTCTTTGCTTTGTTTTAATTTTTCATAAAACTCTTTTTTTGTAAGTTTATCTTCATCATACTCTACTTCATCCAACACAAACGGAAGGGCAATCATCTCATAGCCGAGTGCCTTAATTTCTTCCCTTGATATTCCACAACTTGTATCTGTCAAAATTGCTGTCTTCATAATAACTATCTTACATAACGATTAATTATTTACAATAATTAATCTCTCTTACCGAGTGACTTATCTAATTCGTAAAGTGCTGCTGCATCTTTACCATACTTCTCAAACTTGTCAATTAACTCTTGAGCGTTTTCTTCTTCTTCACATTGCTCTTTTATAAACCAATCCATAAATTGCATAGTTCTATAGTCTTTCTCTTCCATAGCAACTTTATAGATATTGTGAATGAGGCTTGTTACATATTGCTCATGCTTAAGACCTTCTTTTAATACTTGAAGTTCATCTGTGAGAGCAACACCTGGCTTTGCAATTGCAAGAAGCTCTACTGCCTCATTATTTGCATGAATGTAATCATAAATCTTAAATGCATGCTCCATTTCCTCTTCAGCTTGCTTCTTGTACCAAGCAGCAAAACCGCCTAAGCCTTTGCCACCCATAAATCCAGAAAAATCAAGATAGAGATAAGCTGAATACATTTCCTTATTAACTTGGTCATTTAATAATGCTTTTACTTTTTCATTTAACATGATAGCCCTCCTAATTTATATCTTAAATGCTAATAAATTTTATAGGTATATTTTACTACAATATCAAAAAATAATAAAGATTAAAAATGCTCTATTTATCACATCTTTATGTCAAAATGCACTTCTTTGTCACTAAATTCTTCCTTTATAGCCTCTAATTTGTCTTTAAATGCTCTTTTGCTGCCACCTCTTATAATTGAATTTAGTATATACACTAACAAAATTAGCATTACCATCACAGGAACGAGGATTGCAAATATTTTAACCATATAAGGCAAAACATTTGACACTGCATTTTTTAATTCATAATTATTTTCATACCAATATCTAAATGCATTTACTCTGAACTTGATTACTTCATAAATATTTACTGTATAAGTTTTGTAAGTGCTTTGTTTTTTTGCATTTTCTATCTGATTTTTAATTCTCTCGCTTTTCTTCGCAAGTTCTGAATCTTGTCTTGCTATCCAATCCTTATCCTTTGATTCTTGAAGAGCCTTCCTTGCTTCTTCCATTTCTTTGAGTTGCTGCTCATAATTTGTAAGTTCTTGCTCTATAGATGTGATGTTTGAATTTGAAACTCTTATCTCACCCCATTTGCCAAGTGTCTCTTCAATTTTTTCTAAATCAGTTTCTGAATTGTCAACTGTAAATTCTAATTCTTGATATCTTGGATAAAATTCATTATCATAAACTACTTTTTTAAGACTGTTTTGTTGGTTGATTTTAATAGTGCCGTTTACTTCTTTGACAACTTTCATTAAGTCCTCAACCAAGGTACTAAAGTCAGTTGTATCAACTCTGTAAAACTTATTCTCTCTATACCTTTCTGGTGTTGTCATTGCTTCTTCTTCATTTGCTGATTCTTCATATAATGCATCTGCTGAAATTGCATTTGCAACTCCCATATCCTTAGCCATAAATGTCTCGTTCTTTGCTGCCGCCCTAAACATAGGCGCTGAAGTTCCCATAGTGCTGTAGCCATAGGTATTCGCATTTTCAACTCCATCATAAGTAATGGTCAATTCTTTAGTTCTTAAAAACAAAAACCAAATTGCAATTAACAATATTATAGTTATAATAGCTGGTTTGATTATATTTTTCTTATTCATAGTTCCTCCTGGAAAAATAGTTTGTATAGTTTGTATCATATTTCGGTAAATACGCAATGTTAAAATATAGTGAATTTCGGTAAAAACGCAATGTTAGAATATGGCAAATTTCGGCAAAAACGCAGTGTTAAAATATGGCAAATTTCGGTAAAAACGCAATGTTAGACTGTATTAGTAGTCGTCGTCATCATCATCTTCATACTCATTTTCTTGGTCTTCTTCATCTTCCATGCCATATAAATCTGGGTTTAATAGCATGTCATTCATAAAATCGTCGTCAAACATAAGGGCTCCTTTCATTATTCATCTAAGATCAATTTATTCTTTCTCGCTTTTTCTTTAAGCTTTTTCATATGTTCTTTTTCAATCTGTTTGATACTCTTTTTAGGTGTTGGTAAATCTTCTGGCATAGTACCACCTATATCTTTAATTGCTTTTCTTACTTTACTTCCTATGTGGTAATGTGTATGATTCGCTTTTTCTTCGCCTTGAAACATTTCCTCATAATTATCACCCATAAAAATAACTTTTTTATTCTCCCATCTTGCTAGAGAGTTCATAGAATAAATATCATTTAGACCATCACTATATTTTTCTTTGTCAGTATCATAACAAATAGCAAATAAAGGCACGAGCCTTGATTTTATTTGATCTTTAGTCAACCTATCTTCATTTTCATAAAAATTCAATGGACAAACAACTGTGTCTTTAAAAGGTATTTCTAAATCTACAATCTTATCTACATATTCTTTATATACTGTTGCATTAACACCAACATTATTCCAGTCATCTCCTGTTATTTTTGAAATATCTGTTGAATCTTTTCCTAAATATAATCTTATAGCATTACCTTTCAAACTAATATCTAATATCTTCATTTCGAAACCTCCTCGTATAATATAATCAATCATTTTTAACATTTCTATTGGTATTTTACTATTTAATTATTTCACTTCTAGCAATATGTCTTTGCTGAATATTTACATTCATAATTAAGCAGCATTTAACTTATAATTATCCACCTGCTCAATAACTTGATCATAAACATTGTTTATATATTCTTTTGGATAGCCATTTTTCTTTAAAAATATTTTAATGTCCATTGCCATCTGGTCTCTAATATTCTTTTTATTTAGCCAATCAGTGTATTTTGAATTGTCATTTATAATTTTCCCTACACCTTTTGCGAGAGTTTTCAATTGTTCTTCAGTAAAATCATCAGAAAATTTGTATTTTTCGCTTGTCTCTTTTAGAATATCATAAAAAGCCTTTTCTTCAAAAGTTATACCCAGTTTTTCAAATTCCTTTGCGTCTTTTTGTATATCTTCAAGAATCTGCTTTCCTTTCTCAAACAATGAATCAATAACATTATCTAATACCTCTTCATTGGTATAGTCAATCTTACTATCTCTATCATTATATGCATCAACCACTTTTTTCATTCTCTTTGAAAACTCTTCTGCTTTCAATTTATTAGTTTTGCTGTATTCTTTAATTGTCTTTTTAATTAGTTCTAATAACATTTTTAACTTAGTATTCTTATAAGGGATTTTTTTAATCTTTTCCAAGTATTCTTCACTAAATATCTCTACTTTTGTAATATCTTTTTCTTCAACTTGACCCTGTACTGCTATGCAGTCACTTACAAGTTTTCTTACTTCTTCATTCATTCTTTCTGCATCAGGAGTATCTTCTTTAGTCATTTTCATTATTCCACTTCTTATAGCAATATAAAAATGCACTCTATATAACTCTTCTTCTGTTATTCTTACATCTCCTACACATAAATCAAATGCTTTTCTCATTCTAAGTACCAACCCCATGAAATCGGTCTCAAGTTTTTTGGTTTTTTGGACATACTCAATTCCTTCGTTAAGACATTTTAATCTTTCTACTGGATTTGAAGTTTCAAATCTCTTTACATTAAAATTAAACATCAAATCATCAATTAATTTTAATGTATTTACAAATATATCATATGATTTTTCTATATCTGAAACTGGGTTAATATCATTGCTATATAGTAACATGGCTCTTGCGAGACTCGCTTCTATCCCTATATAATCTACTATTAAACCTTTTTCTTTGCCTTCAAATATTCTGTTTACTCTTGATATTGTCTGTATCAAATTATGCTTTTCAAGTGGTTTATCTAGATACATAGTATCAAGGCTTTCGCAATCAAACCCAGTAAGCCACATATCTACTACTATTGCAATTTTGAAATTAGAATTTTCATTTTTAAACAAATCAGCAAGTTTAGCACGATCTTCTTTAGTACCGAGTAAATCGTATAATTCTTTTTCATCATTATCATTTCGTGTTGCTACTAATTTCACCATTTCTACTTCTTTTAATGCATTAAGTTGTTCATATGTTAAACTACTTTCATCTTCTTGTGTTTTTCTAGGTATAAACCATTCTTTTTTATAGTCATATATTTTCTTATAAAACTTAAATGCTATTTTTCTATCATAACATACAAGCATAGCCTTGCCTTTTACTGTTGCTTTTTCTTTTACCCTTGTTTCATAATGGTTAATAAAATGTTTTACAACCTTATCAATCAACTGGTCATCATCCAGTATAGTTCGTACACTCGCCATTTCTCTTATTGATTGATTGATTTCATTTTTATTTGCACCATTTTCTAGTTGCTTTTCATAAAACTTATCCACTATAGCCATTTTACTTTCATCCAAACGGACATCTGATGGTCCAGGTAGCAAATCAATTCCCACTGTTGAGCCATCTGCCTCTGATTGCTTCATAGTATAAGCCATAACAACTTCACCAAATACATTTATAGTTGCGTCAATAGGAGTTCCGGTAAATCCAACATATGTCGCATTTGGAAAAGATGCTCTTAAATAAGTTGCAAAACTCTTGTGAGCCTTTATATCTTCATCAGTTACTTCAACAGTCAAATCAAGATTAACTTGTGTCCTATGTGCCTCATCTGATATGCATATAATATTGGTTCTATCACTTAAAAGGCCTACATCTTCTCTAAATTTTTGCACTGTTAATAAATAGATTCCGCCAGAAGATATATTTCTTAAGTTAGTATCTAATGCTTTTCTATTCGCTATATTTAATGTATTTTCATCAATCAGATACTGTTTAGATGCTTCAAATGTTTCAGACAATTGGTCATCTAAATCTGATCTATCTGTCAAAAGCACTATTGTTGGATTATTAAGTTTTGAGCATCTTGTTAATCTTCTTGATAAAAATAGCATCGTATATGACTTTCCACAACCTGTAGCTCCGAAGTAAGTTCCACCTTTTCCATCACCATTTGGTTTGAGATGAGTAACAATATTCTCAAACAATTTTTCCGTAGCATAGTACTGTGAATACTTAGGCAGTATCATTAAATCCTTTTTAGATGTATCAGGAAAATAAATGTAATTATTAATTATGTTGATGATAGTTACTTTATTGAAAAGTCCTGCCACCAAAGTCAAAAGCGAATTAATTCCATCTTCACTTATAGTAATACCATCTAAAGATTTCCATGGGAAAAAGTGTTCATGCTTAGAAAATATGCTACCAAATTTAGTATTAACCCCATCACTTATTACTGATATAAACGAATACTTCATAAGATTTGGTATGTCTCTAACATATCGGATATGCAATTGCTCATAAGCATCATATAGCTTTACTTTTTCATCTGATAAGTTTTTTAATTCTATAACTGATACTGGTATACCATTTATGAAAATCACTAAATCTGGTCTTCTTACGTTTGAACCTTTTACTTCAAATTGGTTTACCACTCTATAAACATTCTTATTATCTTTATCGGTTATGTCATAATCAAAATAATCAATATCTACATTCTTTTTATTAAGTCGTGACCTATCAAGGCGGTATCCTTTTCTCAATGTATTTATAGTATTTTTCATTCTCTCATACAAAGATGTTCCTGATTGTAGGGTAAGATTTTTAATTATATCTATAATCTCTTCTTCAGTTATACTATACTCTGAATATCGTCTATTGATATAAGTCCTAAAATCATCCATCAAAATAATATCTTCATTTGTTCTATGAATATCATAACCACAGGTATATTCATACCCGTTCTCTTCAAATAAAAATATTACTGATTCTTCAAATTCTGATTCTGAATATTTGTAATTAGACATTTCCTTTCAGCCCCTTTCAAATAGTGTTTTACGGCGCACAAGCAACATATCTATTTCATTAAATCCTTTAATTCAATTTTAGGTAAATTAATATTTTTACTAATATTATTTATATTTGTGTATGCTAATACTAAACCTACTATGGTCATTGTAAACGATGTGTCAATTTTATCCCACCATTCTTTTACTTTTTTTAAGTTGGGAAATTGGTCCCACTTTTGAGCAAATCGTTCTTTATTTTTATTTAATATAGTATCATTTCTTTCATATAATTCAATTACTTCCTCACATGCATGTTGCTGATCTAATGATAAAGTAATAAAATTTTCTTTGTCTGTATAAGGTCCAACACTATCAAAACTTTTAAGCCTCGCCAGTGGTAATCTTACATACTCGGAATTTAATTCATGTGTAATCAAACTATCTTTATTCAACTTTACTTTTTCTAAAATCTTTATTGCTTCTCTATGTTGTTCTGATTCTTTTTTTATACCTACACATATATATCCATTTAATCCATTTGAATAAACATCAATTATTTTTTTCAATTTTCCAAAGGAATTAATCCTTACAAGTTTTAAAACATCTAGTTGTTCTAACCATCCTACACCATTAGGTAAATTTAGTAAATCTACAATTCCAAACATATCATTAAGAGCTTTTAGTCCTTGATTAATAGCACCTGTTACAAGTGTATATCTACCAATCATAAAAAATATTGTTAGTCCTGATAAGGCTTCATCTGTAATTTCTGTAGCAACTTCAGTTGCATTTTTCAAACTTGAAGCAATTAGTCTATCATTTGAATATTTAATTCTATTTGCTAGTAATTTGGACAACAATTCATAACTTTCTTCATCGTCAGTACACATTGCTTGCTTCTCAGTCTCTCTTAATGCTATCATTATTTCTGGTCTTTTAAAACTTTCAAGCAATTCATCTTTGACTAATTTAGGCAAAAGATGCTCTTCAAATATTTCAGTTCTCTTTCTTGCAATATCTTGTGCAACAAAACTACAAGAAGCAACAATGTTTTTTGCTTCTTCCTTTATAATTTCTCTCGCTCTTTCTTCCGTTATTCCAACAATAATATTACAATTAGTAAACTGATTTTGATTTGAATTATTTCCAGCTTTTTGAGTGTTTTTATTGTCCATTATTACTCCCATTGTTACTATTACTTATTTGTACTTGATTAGCATTATTTCCCGCCTTTTGAACTTGCGAAGATTTTTGGCTTATTTTTATATTATATCCCGCTATTCCTCCAATAATTAAACATAAAACATGTGAAATGATTTCAATAGCTAACTTTTCCATAATTAGTTCCTCCTCTATCTACACTCATCTATTGCGCCTTTAATTAGTATTGGGCAAATGTCATTAACGTAATTTCGAATCTTTTTAACAAATCCTAAGCGTCTTCTATAATTGTTATAAATTTTTGCAATGTCATTTTGTATTTGTATATCTGGGATTGGTATATTTATTGTTTTCATATTGTCAAACTGAAATCTATTTCTAACACTATCTATGACATAGAAATCAATTGATCTTCCTAATTCTTTTCTCTTCAACCACATCAACAAATAGTATGGATTAAGTTTTTCCTTATCTTTTATATAAAATACTCTATATTCTTCAGTACACAGTGCCTTATCATAAATATCATTATACTCTACAACACCATTTTTAAACGACGATGGTGCATAAATAAAATCATCTTTATAAAAAATATTGCATTTTTTCATGCTTTCAATAGTTCTTGTCTGATTTGGCTCTATTATTCCATTTAGCCCAATGCCTTTAAATACTAATTCTTCTCCGTCTAAATTTTTCTCATCCCTTTTAACAATATATTTGCCTATACTTTCTACTTGGGATTTTTTTCTTACTTCTTCAATATACCCATCACAAACCAATTTCAAATCTTCTAATTTAGATTCATATACTTTTAAGTTGTGAAGTAACGACTCATATACATCAACATACTTCTTTTGAATTTCAATAGTCGGAATATCAATTTCTACATCACAAAATGTATCCCAATCCATCCCATCTCTTACTGACGAATCACAATGAAACCAAAAATATCTATCTTTTTCACTTGACTTTAAAAGCATGAATAAATACTTACTCAAAATTAAATTTTCATCAGCAATTTTAAAAACAGTATATGCTGGACTCACATATTTGTCTTTACTTGTATTGTTTAAAGCTATTGGCAATACAACATCTCTTCCAATGTGCATTAAGTTACATGCAAAATAATTAGGTGGAACTAACTTATAATTAGATGTATCTTTTCCAATTTGCTTCGATGGTTCAAAAAATTCTTTGTTTCTATTAATGCCTGATACATCATAAATGGTTAAATCTGATATGCCACATTTTTTGCTTAATGGCTCTATAAAAATTCCTAATTTGACTTTTCTTATTTCCATTCACTTCTTCCTTTATTAAACTTTTTGCAACTTACTCATATTATTGAATTCTATATTTTATCACAACATGCTTTTAGTTCTTTATACATATTCCAAAAGTCTTCAAACAAGTTTGGCTCACATTCTGTAAAATCGCAGGGTAATAAAGTTTGCATGTTAAAAGTCATGGCATGCAAATATAGCGAGTCGTTCATTTTTTCAAAAACTCTAATCAACTCAGTTGGCAAATAATTTGGGAAAGTCTTATATAAAAAATCAATGTTCTCTTTCAATACAAATATCATTTCTTGTGTCATTTCTCTCAAAGTCATATACGATGACTGTTTTATACTTCTTAAATTATCCACTCTTCTAATATTACAAACCGATGTTCGGTCGTCAAACTTAAATTGCAACAAGTTTTTCATGTACAAGTCAACGTTTATATTATCGCTATATTCAGGTATATACAACTTGAACATTTCGTCATATAATCCTTTAATCTTAACGACAACGTTCTTTACCCTTGACTTAATAATTTTATTTATTATCTCTACTTTCTTTTTTTCCGGATAATAAATTTGCAGTAAATAAAACACGAATGCGGCAATATATGATAGTGCCACCGCATATAGCATTGATGATATTGTTTCCTTGTCGGTTTTTACTACAAATAATATAGAATATATTAATGATACAACTAAAAACCCTAGTATATATTTGTTATTCTTCAAAAATTTCTTCATTTACTATTACCACTCCACTAATAATTATATTTCATACCCTATACCTTTAAAGGCCTCTATCATTTCTTCTTGTGACTGCTTTTCTTCTTTTAACAACTCTGATACCTCTTTTTGAATACGGTTCATTTCTTTTTCAAAATCAATATCTAAGTCATGGTCTATGAACTCTATATACTTTGATGGAATTAATGACCAATTTGACTTATTCTCTTCTATTTCTACTTCCGTTCCGTCATTCTTTATAGTATTAGTATCTACACTTTTGCAAAACTCTGGTACATCTTTATACTTAGTAGCATAATCTTCACTTCTCCAAATATCAAATACTTCTTTTACTTTCTTTACATCTGTATCCATATCAAGTTCAATGTAACCATCTTTATCTTTACTTCCCATTCTTCTTAAATCCATAAAAAGAATTTGGTTGTTTCTATCTCTTAATTTAACCTCTTTGTCACCTTTTTTGACAACCCTTGCATTTTTATTTTCACTCATTATCCATAAAGTTACTGATATATCTGTATAATAAAACATTTCTCTTGGCAATACTATTATTGCTTCAATCTTATTATTCTTGATTAAATTCTTTCTTATCTCAACAGTATCAGTGTCCCCAAGGGCACCATTTGCAAGCAGGAACCCCGCTATGCCATTTCGACTTAGTTTACTTAACATATGTAGTATCCACGCATAATTTGCATTTGACACTGGTGGTACACCATATCCAGCCCATCTTGGATCATTTTTTAATTCTTCCTCTGTCCTCCAGTTAGATAAATTAAAAGGAGGGTTTGCAATTATGTAATCAAAAGTTTCTGTCTTGTGTAAATCATTTCCAAATGTATCCGCTTGATGTTCTCCCAGATTAGCAGGTATACCTCTTATGCCAAGATTCATTTTTGCAAGTCTCCAAGTGTCTTCATTCGACTCTTGACCATACACTGATATATTATTTATATTTCCTTTATGAGCTTCAACAAATTTATATGATTGAATAAACATACCACCACTACCACAACAAGGATCGTAAACTTTCCCTTCGTATGGTTCTATCAAAGTTGTAATGATATCTACTATATTTTCGGGCGTATAGAACTCACCTTTTTCATCAGCGGTCTTTATCGCAAATGCATTTAACATATATTGATATGTCTTTCCTATTAAATCATTCATAGGATGATCTTCGTCTTCATGTATTTTATCAATTTCGCTAATTAAAGATGCAAAGTTTGAGGGTGGCAAGGATGTTTTTGCATAATTTCCTATAGGCAAAGCACCTTTAAGTTGCTCGTTAGAATCTTCTAATGCTTGCAATGCCTCATCAATAATAGTTCCAATCTTGTTGTCTTTTGCATGGTCTTTTATATATGACCATCTAGCTTTCTCTGTTATATAAAATATATTTTTTGCACCATAAAATACAGGATCATCAACTCCAAATGACTCATCACTATTCATTATCTCTTCTCTTCTTTTTTCAAACTTTAATGAAGCAAATTTCAAAAACACAAGTCCCATAACAAAATACATATAATTAATTCCGCTCATATTTGAACGAAGTTTATTACAAGACTCCATCAAAACTTGCTCAAGTGGTTTTTGTTTTTTTTCTTTTTTTGCTTTTGGCATTTCTTATTTCCCCCAAAATCTTTATCGTTTATGTACAAGCTTTACCTATAATGAATTGTACTAGATATCTTATTTTATATTATGATAATTAAAATATAATAATTCTATTTTAAATACTGTAATATTGCCACAAATAATGCCGCTCCTGTTAATGCAATTAGTATCCAATCAATAATTCTTGGTTTATTTATTGAATTTTTTAATTCAGTTAGCGACGCTTTTGTTTCTTCTATAGATTTATTTGTTTCACTTATCTGACTAATTATTTGTTCATTTTGCTCTATTGGTTTTCTCTTAAACTCCTCTTCCTTTTTTATATGTTTTTCCATCACATCATAATATTCTTCTGCTGCCTGAGCAGAATTAACAGATAGTCTACCAGTTATATAATCATAAAATTTATCCATACTTTTTTATCTATTACATATTTTTGTTTTATTTTCTTAATTTATATTTATACTTTCAAACCACTTCTCATCATATTCTTCTAAATGATCTATGAAATCATTTATGTTAGAGCTTTTTTCACAATTATAATCTATCGACAAAGATTTGATTCTTTCTCTCATTTCATCATAATTCTCTTTTGTTATCTTTTCAAACAATTCTCTTCTTTTCTGTTCACTCGCATTATACCCTTTAATTCCAGTTAACCTTTCAATATCTTCTGCATTTTTTGATTTTTGACTTGATTTTAAAACTATATCACCAAAGTGGAGTAGTATTATTTGCATTGTACAAGGATTTGCAAATATCACAAGTTTATCAGAAATCCCTTTTTGGTCATAGAGTTCATCTATCTTATCCCTAATGTCCATAAATTGCTCATATGGCTTCTGCTCTGTATCACAAAGAACAAAGATTATATGATATTTATTTCGTTGGTAAATATCTTGATATCTAGCAAATATATTTCCATTACCCTTTGCATTAACTAAATTAATATCATAGGCTTTATCGAATATATTAAGTTTGATGAGTCTGTCTAAATAATTATATTCCTCATACCCTTCACACACAATGCATATTTTTATTTTGTTGTAATAGCTCTTAAATCCGTCCATTTTAACCCCTTTTAGTAATGTCAATTAATGAATTTATAAGTTCGGGCTCTGGTATCGCATTAAAGAAGCCTTTGGTATATTTATCTATAACATCAGTAGTATCTCTAACACCATCTTCAGCAGTAAAATCAGCTAACGAATATACATATACCCTTTCCTCGTCTTTATCGACAAACCAAATCTGTTCCTTTCGAAATAGTTTTTTGACATCAAGCAAATTTACATCATGAGTTGTAGCAATAAGCTGAGACTTATCATTTAATTCATTGTTGTACATAGATACAATAGCTCTTGTTAGAACAAAATGTATGCCACTATCTAATTCATCAATTACTAACACATGTCCATTTTTTAAACCTTCTATAATATAACTTGCGAGTGCTGCAATCTTTTTTGTTCCACTTGAATCAAAAAGCATACTTGGCACTGTTTTGCCTTTATACACTGATGCAAGTCTTATTTGATCCATCACGCTATCAGGAATGTTAAGTGCTCTTTCATTAGGCTTAGTATTATTTTTTATATCAATGTTTAAATCTTTAATATCAACGTATTTATAGTCTTCAAGATATAAATCCGCATTTTTTATAAAATCAACAACCTTGTCTTGCAACTCGTTTTTATTTTTAAGTAGATCTATAGTTTTTTCAAGCGGAATATTGTTTAAATCAACTATACCTATTTCGTTTGCTATGTTAGTTAATATCTTTTTCATCTTGTTTACATATTCAAAATTATTTACATCGATAGTGTAACAAATTGGTGCATTGTGTGATACGAGTTTCACTGCATCTACTAAATTTTGATCTTTAATATTGTTTGTTGTATTATCATTTACATCAAAAGAATACCATATCTCTTCTTTTTCATTTGAATATTTGTCTCTGATTGTCTCTAAAAATTTTTCGTATACATATTCTTTTTTAGATGTGTCATATTTAAAATCATAAGAGTATAGTGAGCCATCATTAATAAATGATATTCCTAATTCACAAACAGGATTGTTTGTAAATAAATTTGGCATTATATCCATTGGCAAGTTTAATAAAGAATTCTTTATTGTTTTTATACACTTAATCAAACAAGTTTTTCCAGCATTATTTTGTCCATATATGACAGCAGTCTTTAAAACATTAAAGTTATTAATTTTGTGCACATTAAAACCCAATTTTTTATTTCGCATATCAGCATTCATTGAAAACTTAATACTCTCATTAAATGAATATACATTTTTTGCTCTAATTTCGACAATCATACCATCTCCTCCAAGTGCCTATATTATAGCAGATAAATATTTTTTATGCAACTATTTTACATAAAAAATCCACTCCAAAAACTCAAATTTTTTTCAAGTTTTTGGAATGGCCTTAATGTCTGATTTTCGGACCCGTATAACTTGTCAATACAAATTACCCCCAATCATCATCCCCAAAGTCATTGTCATCATCTTCTTCGTATTCTTCTTCATCATAGTCATCATCTTCACCAAGACCTGGTGTGCTTTTATGACCAAAATTTCGCTTATGGTTATTTTGCGTTGAGCTATTCCCAGATAATCCTAATAATAATATTGATAATAATTTTAATAGCATTGTCTTTACAATCTCCTTCCGGGCTCGCCTCTACGATTCACTTGTCAATTATTAATATAAATTATTACTCATCACCATCTCTATTAGTTTTGATTATCTCTTGCTTTTCACACTCTTCTAAAAGTTTATCAAAATCACTTTTGTATATCTTATCTTGTATCACTCTATACTTTTCATATTCCGACTCTGCAAATGCTTTTGCTACTTCCATTTTTACTTTGCCTTTATCTTCTAGAATCTCTTCTTCATTGAACTTCAAAAATGCATCTAATCTCATTTTCCAATCCTCCATAGTCATAACTATGTGTCGTTTTGCTTGTCGATTTGCATAATCAAGATACATTTCAACTATTTCATTAAGATTTTTAATTTCTTCTTTTTGTAGATAATTCTTGGCTATGCTTACATCTGATTTAATTACTTTTCCATCTGGTGCATTTTTCCACGATGTGAGTCCCATATGTTCTTTACTATGATCTGCTCTTTCCGTAATAATCTCTGCTGCAGTTTCACCTGTGACTGCATAATGCATTTTGTTTTGGACTAATGAAAAGAACTCTTTTGTAGTTTTACTATCTTTATCATAGTCTGATGATAATGCGTATAGATCAGTAATTTTTTGATAAAATCTCCGTTCAGATGCTCTTATCTCTTGTATTTCTTCAATCAACTTATCGAAATAGTCATCATCAAATAGCTTCCCATTTATAAGACGTTCTTTATCAAGCACATATCCTTCTCTAGTATATTTTGACAACACTTGTGTTGCCCATTTTCTAAACTCTGTGGCTTTGTTAGAATTTGTACGGTAGCCTATTGAAAGAATCATTTCTAAACTATAATAATTATATTGATATGTTTTTCCATTAGCTGCAACTTGTGCAAATTTTGCACAAGTTGAATTTTCTTCTAGTTCTTTTTCTTCTAATATATTTGAAATATGTTTATTGACAACGCTTCGATCAATATTATATAGTTTTGCTATTGCATTTTCAGTCAGCCAAACTGTCTTATTTTCAATTCTAACTTCAATACCATTATTGTCATTTTCAAACGAAAAAATAAGAAAATCTGATGTATTATTTCTAATTGATGCTTTTTTACTTGACATTTTTCTCCTTTCGGGCTCGCAGTGCTCGCCCCTACGGTGTCCCCCTACTTCCCATCCGGGAAACTTGTGAACTCTCCGCTATCAAGTTTTGGCATACCACATTTATCTTTTGCATCTTTTATTGCCTTCATTAAAAATGCCATACTCTTTGCAAGGTTTCTCATAGTTTGAAGACCTTCTTTATCTTTCATTACATCATCGGCAGTAAATCCATGAACCTGATTCCAATAAGTACTTGTAGCTATAGGCATACCGCTGATAGAAAAATATTTATTTAGCACATCAAATGATGCAGTGTTTCCACCTCTTCTACAGCTCACCACTGCTGCACCTACTTTCATCTGCTTTGAAAAACTTGTGCTATACATAAGCCTATCCATAAATGCAATTAAAGTTGCATTTGGTGATGCATAGTAGACTGGGCTTCCAATCACTATCCCGTCTGCAGTTTCAAATTTTTTTGCTATCTCATTTACTGGGTCATCATTAAATACGCAGTGTCCTGTCTCTTTACATTTGCCACATGCGATGCAGCCTCTTATTGCCTTGTTGCCGATGTGAATTAATTCTGTCTCAACATTTTCTTTTTTAAATGTCTCAATCATTTCATTTAATGCTGCCGCTGTGCAGCCTTTCTCGTGTGGACTTCCATTAATTAATAATACTTTACTCATAATTTTCTCCTCTCGGGCTCTGCAAGCATTCGCCCCTACATGGGCTCGCAGTGCTCGCCCCTACATTAAAAATTCTTTTATGTCATTTAATTTTTCTCCCGCCACCATTCGGCCAATTTGGTAAACTCTCTCAAGTTCGTCAGGATTATTCTCTGTTCTTTTTATGTTTAGTGATTCGTATGGAGCTATCACATAAACTTTGCCGTCTTTCTCAAGTTGTCTTATCTCGTCAAGTTGGTTGTTATATAAGATGTGGCGGTTAGCCATCGCATCAACTAGTTTTGGATATTTTCGATATTTAAGTTTCAGTATTGGCACTATGCTAGTTTTCTCTTTTATAAAATCTCTTGGTTGAGTTAGGACTATGACATTTTTTTCATATCCATTTTTTATCATTATACTATAAGGGATTGGGTCTATCATGCCACCATCAAGAAGTTTATATCCATCTATCTCCACTATATTTGATACAAGTGGCATAGATGCAGACGCCCTTATCCATTCTACAGTTCTATGATCTACTTCTTTAGAATTAAAATATCTTATCACACCATTTTCTATATCGGTCACACCTATAAAAAAGTCTATTCTATTTTCTTTATATGTTTTTCTATCTATCGGGTCAAGTTCATCAATTATTTTATGATAACAAAAATCTCTTCCATATAAATCACCAGTAAGTAGAAGAGAGCGAAGACCAAAATACCTTGGGTCTCTGCCCCATTTTTTATTATAGCGGACTCCTCTTCCTATCTGCTTTGATTTATAGTTACAACCAAAAATAGCTCCGGCTGATATGCCAGAAAGACCATCAAATTCTATACTATTTTCTAAAAAAACATCAATGACGCCGCAAGTAAACATTCCTCGCATGGCGCCACCTTCTAATACTAATCCTTTTTTCATATTCATTATTTGGGCTCTGCAAGCATTCGCCCCTACAGTTTTATATTCTTTATTATATTATATGCTATGGTTGAGATGATTACTGCTGCTATAGCGTTGAAGACACTTGCGCCAACTTTTGTGAGAACTATTGGAAGCACTGCCTCAAATGCCATAGACAACACAAATCTTCTTTCAATATAAGTTTTTAATGCATATAAAATGATGTATGCAATCTCCCCAACTATACCAGCGATAACAACATTTTTTGTCTTTTGAAAAAATACTCCTGCCACATAACCCATCACAAACTTAGTTGCAAATGTGATGAAGCAAGCCGGTCCTGAAGTATAAAAAAATATATCAAATATCATTGAACCAAGACCTGATGCAAGTCCACCATATAATGGTGGCAAGACAAATGCAGCAAGTAGGCACATAGAATTTCCAAGATGAAATCTAAACGTGTCGTGAGTTCCGACATATATTCTTGACCCAATTACTACAAGTGCTATGAAAAGCGAAGTTATTGTCAATAGTTTTATCTTTTTATCTAACATGTTACCTCCTTTACCACTCTATTACTTTTTTATAATCATTATTTCTATCCTGACACATCAATATCTGGATTAATAGTTATATGGTACTCTGGAAATACTTTGTGTAATTCTTCTATAAGTATAGCTACTCCTTCGCTATGATTTATATCAAATGTCATAACGACATCAAATCTCATCTCTTTATTTGCTTTGTCGACATAAAATCCATGCATCTGTAACGCAAAATCATGACTAAAGATGACATTTTGAACTTTGTTTCTTATAGCGGATATTTCATCATCTTTTGTATTGTATGAATATGCTCCTATACCTGTGAGTATCACTCCAGTTTTTTTATATACTTCTTTTTCTATTTTTCTTATAAGAGTGTCATACTCGTCCATTGTCATAGTGTCTGGAACTTCTATATGTATAGATGCATAGTCTTTATTTGGTCCAAAATTATACACAAACAAATCATATGCTCCTCTCACCCCTTCAAATGACGAAGCAATTGATTTAATTTTTTTAATTAACTCTTTATCAGCTCTATGACCCAAGATTTCATCAAATGTATCTTTTAGCATTTCTATGCCAGCTCTTATGATAAATATAGATATAACGACTGCGACATATGCTTCAAGTGAAATATTTGTAACTTTAAATATTATTGCACTCGCAAGTACAGAAAAAGACAAAACTGCATCAAACATCGCATCCTTTCCTGAGGCTACAAGTGCATCTGAATTATATTTCTTCCCTTGCGCTTGCACAAATCTACCAAGAAATATTTTTACAAGTACAGCTACTGCTATAATTACAAGCATCACATTTGAATAATTGCTTGTATCTTTATCTATAATACTTTTTATAGATTCTATAAGCGAAGTAATACCTGCATATAATACGATTGCAGATATTATCATAGATGTGATGTATTCTATCCTTCCATGACCAAGTGGATGATTCTTATCAGGTTTTTTGCCAGCAAGCTTTGTTCCTATAATGGTTATAATAGACGACATGGCATCAGATAAATTATTCACTGCGTCAAGAATTATAGCGATAGAATTTGATAAAAAACCTATCGACATTTTAAATGCAACAAGTAAAATATTTGCTAGTATCGCAATGACACTTGTCTTAACTATTGCATCATCTCTTTCTTTTGGATTACTATTTGTACTCATACATCACCTATTCCTCTATAAATATAGTCTTAATGCAAATTATTGCTATTATAGCATATATTCAGCATATTATAAACAATATAATCACTAATCTTATATATTTGATAATTTTCTCGCTCTGTATTATAATACTATTGTATTTTATATATGAAGGAGGTTTTACCTTGAGAAAGACAAAAATAATCTGTACACTTGGGCCAAATGCCGAAAACTATGAGACTCTTAAAGATCTTGCAAAATATATGGATATAGGTCGTTTTAACTTTTCGCACGGCTCTTACGAAGAGCACCTTGGAAAACTAGAACTACTTAAAAAGGTCCGTTCAGAAACTGGTCGCCCTATAGCCGCATTACTTGACACTAAAGGCCCTGAGATAAGAACAGGTCATAATAAAAACAAAGAAAAAATAAATCTCGTTGATGGTTCTACCATATCTATAGTAACAAGTGACACTTTATGTGATGATAAAACTATATCAGTAACTTATGCCGGAATAGTGGATGATGTAAAAGTATCTGACACTGTATTAATAGATGATGGTAAAATTAGTTTGGAAGTGTTATCTAAGACTACAAATAGCATAGAGTGTAAGGTTATAAACGGAGGTCTCCTTGGAGAACAAAAAGGTGTAAATCTTCCAGGTGTAAAGATAAATCTTCCAGACCTTACTGAAAAAGATATAGCTGATATCAATTTTGCAATTGACAACGACTTTGATATTATCGCTGCTTCATTTGTTAGATCAGCAAAATGCATAAAGCAAATCAAAGATATTTTAGAAAAGCGCAATGCCGATATTATGGTCATTGCAAAAATTGAAAACGAAGAAGGAATCGCAAATATAGATGAAATAATAGACGAATCTGATGGTATAATGGTCGCAAGAGGTGACCTCGGTGTCGAAGTAAATGCGACAGAGTTGCCACATTTACAAAAGGTCATTATTAAAAAATGTAATGAAAAGGGCAAAGTCGTAATAACTGCTACTCAGATGCTTGACTCTATGATAAATAATCCTCGCCCTACAAGAGCAGAGGTTACCGATGTCGCAAATGCAATTTATGATGGTACTGATGTTATAATGCTAAGTGGTGAAACAGCGAATGGAAAGTATCCTGTAGAATCAGTTAGAACAATGCACGAGATAGCGCTAGAGACCGAGAAACATATAAACCACTATCACAGAATGAATAGTCTCTATCAGACAAATGTTAAACAAACCATTACAAGCATTGTATGTAAGAGTATAACTATAGCAGCCAATGATTTAAATGCTACGGCAATCATTACTCCTTCTATCTCAGGAAGGACTGCAAAAGTTATATCAAAGTATAAGCCAAATGAACCAATATATGCTCTATCAAGAAATGAAAAAGTTGTTAGGCAACTTATGTTATACTATGGCGTCACTCCATTTTACTTCAATAGACCAGATGGTTCAGATGCTATAGTAGGAGATGCCATAGTTCAGTTAAGAGACCTTGGTGTTATAAAAGTTGGCGATACTGTAGTTGTTGCTTTTGGACGTTCAGTAAAAGAAAACGAACAAACTATAAAGCCTCACACAAACACTATGAGAGTAGAAATTGTATATTAGACCTTTTTAAAGATAAGTTCCACATTGTTGTATTTACTTTCTATTTTTTCTAATACATTTAATCCTGCAGGCATAATGTAGTCTACTTTTGAAAGATTGATAATTAAATTTCTATTTTGTAAATCTACGCTCAATCCTTCGACATAATCTATAAGTTTTGATGATGTGATGGAATCAAGTGCACCTTCTACTCGCACTATCACATCTTCATCACTTGATAGATGTGATAAATTAAACTGGGTTGAAGTTCTAATCTTATCTAATTCTGCAACATCGTTCTTTTCAATTAGTTCTACACCACTTTTTTCTGATTTTAAGTAAATTACATCATAATCATGGATGAGTCTTTTTATATTTTCTCTTGCAAACTTAAGTTCAAAATCAAATAAATCTTCTTCTATATTTTCTGTAAGTATCAATATCTTACCCTTATTTTCACTCACTATATTTTTAAGTGACTCGTAATTTGTGATGTCTGCTGCTTTAAATTTTGTTTCTTTTAAGCCCTCTATCTGTGAATGCATTTCTTTTGCCTCACTAATTACTGCAGGCAAGTCAACGCCTATATAATCTATATTTTTATTTTTGCATACAAGTCCTCTAACTGCAAATCCTGCGCCAATATCTATTACTAAGTCTATTTTTTTGTTTTTTACTAGATCATCTATTTTATTTGTTACTTCGTCAAATCTATTTTTGTAATCATCATTAGGGCTCGCAGTGCTCGCCCCTACAGTATCATTGCTCGCCCCTACGCGGGCTGACAGGATGTCGTCCCCAACAGTTTTTTCAACATTTAATTCAGAAAATAAGTCCCCAGATAATAAGCCTGCTTCTTTTACTCCTTCCTTTGCAAGTATAATCATCGACTTAAGAGCATTAGAGAGTTTTGGATTTGCCTTCTCCATAGACTCAATGTCTTCTGTCTTAAGTTTACTACATGCCCAGTCATATATCTTATCAAGTGTCATCGGTCCTGTCTTTTCAAACAACACTCTATGTCTTCCATCATAAAGCTTGTAACTCACATCTTTAATTCCAACCTGCTTAAACTTTTTAACCAAATCAGAAATTGTTTTCCCACCTCTTGCCACTGGGTCATCTTTTCCAGAAATAAAAATAATTGGATTGTCTTTGTTCATCTTGGCAATATTTTCTATCTTGCCAGTAAACTTTATTGCATATAAAAGTTCTCTAAAAAGTCCTATACTTATAGTTTCCATCGCATATGGATCTGCTATGAGCCTTTTTACTTCATCTTCATTTTCATTTATCCAATCAAGATAACCTCTTCTATTTTTTATCTGCAAATTATTAGTCTCATTTACAAAGAAATCCAAAATCTTTGGTGCAGCCTTTTCACCAAGAACAAGTGATAAAACATTCGCAATTATTTTTCCAAAAAATGTCGCAGGCTTTGGAAACGAGAGACATCCAACGAGTATAGCCGCATCCACACTGTCGCCATATCGTATGAGATAATCACGCACAAGATAAGAACCAAGCGAAAATCCAAGTATAATATATGGTAACTCTCCATACTCCTTCTCTGTCAAAAGTCTACAAGTGTAAATATCATCACTGGCAAAGTGCCAGCTACCCTTTGGTCCAAGATAAAGTCGTGGTTCACCAGGTAATACAGACTGTCCGTGCCCTAAGTGGTCATTTCCTCTTACTATAAAACCTCTATCAGTAAAATATTCTGCAATTGGTTCATAAAGCATAATATGCTCTGATAGTCCGTGAGCAATCTGAATGATACCTTTATAATGCCTTACATTACTTGGTGTCCATTCAACTGCATGTATGGTTGTCTTTCCATCGGCTGATGGATAATAAAATTCTCTCTTATTCATAATCAAGCATACATATGGTCTACTTTTTGATAGTCAACTTTGCCGAAAAGTGTAAGTGGTATCTCATCAATTATTTTATAGTCAACTGGTCTTAAATGTTTTAATAGTACTTCGTCGGCATGCTTCTTAAAATATTCTATTATAGTTTCCTGATGACCCACATCTTTTTTTAATTGAACAAGTAATACTGGTACATTGAAACATTCCTTGTCTGGTCTTGGCACTGCCACACACCTATCTACAATGTCAAGATGTTTAAATGCATCTTCAATATCTGAATAATCTATTTTGAAGTTAACACCGCGAGTAACTCCTGGGAATTGATAATAGAATGACCTTGACTTTCTTGATTTGTAGAATACAAAACCTTCTTCGTCTACATATCCAAGGTCTCCACTATGGAACCAAAGTTTTCCATCTTTATGAATTTGAAGTACCTCTTTAGTTTTCTCAGGCAAGCCTACATACCCTATCATGGTAGAAGGTGACTGGATACAAAGTTCTCCAATTTCGTTGTACTTTTTTTCTTCACCTGTGTCAGGGTCAAATGCAGCTATGATAGTTTTCACAAACGGAAGTCCTACTGAACCGGTTTTATGATGTGCCTGTGTATTTACACAAGCTGCTGCACAAACTTCTGTGAGACCAAAACCATTTAAGATTACTTCTTTGCTGTTATTCCTTCTAAAATAATTATTTATTTTTTCTTCAAGTTCTGGAGTCAAAACATCACTGCCAGTTATAGGGTCTATCATACAAGACAAATCTATTTTCTTATTTTGGTCTACAAAGGTTTCCCAAATCTGTGGCATAAATGCTACGTGATTTACTTTATCATGTTTAAATGCATCAACGAGCAAATTATTTCCTGGCATTCTCATGACAATTTTCATGCCATGACGAATCGACTCATGAAGTCCTGTTGTGATGGCAAAAGCGTGATACATAGGCACTGCACAGAGGCAACTATGTTCTTTACTTATTCTGCTATTTTGCGCACTATATTGTTCGAGACAATTATTTATTGCCTTGCTACTTACAAGTGCACCCTTACTATGTCCACTGGTGCCACTTGTAGGAAATACAACAGCAGGGTCATCACCCTTTACCTCATAGTCAACTTCCCTATGAGTATCTCCGAGTTTCATGAACTCTTGCCAATTTATTGAATTTAATTCTTGTGGAACTTTATATCTCACCAAGCCATAGAATCTAGATATAAATTTAGATATGAGTATCATAGAATCAAGAGCGCTCAAGCTTATAATATGCTTTGGCATCTTGTCATTTGGTATGTCCTTAAACTTATTTGCAAACATATCAAATGTAAAAAGATAATTGCTATTTACCTTTGTGACATTTGCAGGAACCACTTCATCAAGTTCAAACGGATTAATGAAGTTTACTATTGCTCCAATTTTACTGATTGCATACACAAGGTAAATAACTTCAGGTGCTATAAATACACAGAGAGAAACATAGTCACCTTTTTTAACACCGATATTTATAAGTACATTCGCAACTCTTTCAACCTTATCACGGACGTAGTCATATCGGAATGTCGCTCCATAATAATCAAGCATTACCCTCTTCTTGCCGTAAAGTGTTTCTGCTTCCTTAAAAACATCATAGAGTGTTTTGTTCGAAAGCTCAACATTAATTGCCTCTTCGCTCAAATAATTAAGCCAAGGCCTGTCAATGGATGCATATCCACTGATCGTTTTCTCATTATTCATTTTTTCCTCCCACAAAATTATGCTATCCTACATTAGAAATGTAGTTTGCGATTGCTTCCCACAACCACGATTAAATTTGTCCGCCGCCAATTTTGTCTTTTGTTTTATTTATTATACTAGCGATATTCTCTTTGACCATAAATAAGAAGAATGCAGGTTTCGATTCATATTTTTTTAACTCCGTGTTATATTTTTCTTTCAATTCTTCAAGCTTAACTATGACACCTTTTTCTTCTGCATAATCTCTTATCTTAGCTACGAGATGACCGCTATATATAAAGTCTGTTATAAACAAAGACATAAACATACCTACAAAGAAACAGAATATGAGATTCTTTGATAACCATAGGCATGCATCATACACAAGTGGATGAATTAAAAAATAATATCCTGCACTTAAGAGTCCCCAAAATATTGAAAACTTAAGACAGATAAATCCTTTATAATTAAACTTTTCATTTGAGTAATCCCAAAGTCTAAGATTAAAATATTTTAAAAGTATCTCCCCACCAATTAACTCAATGAGCGTCATGATGAGAGACATTAAAACAAATAGTACTATTCTTTTCAATGCAATGTTTTCTATTGGAAGTATTTTTTCTAGATAGGTTATCAAAAAAACTGTAAGCAAACCTATACCATAGATAGGAAGCCAAGGTCCTACGCAAAATCCTGGATTAAACCATCTCTTTTCTGGGTCAGCAGCATGTCTATATATTACCTCGAGCCCCCACCCAAACATCGCTCCCATTCCAAAAATAAAAACGAATAATACAAATAAATGCATGACAATATTGCTCCTATGTTCTTGATCTTATAAGTGAAGCATCTTTTAACTGCACATATTTATTCTCACCTTCATAGTAAATATCAAAAACTCCTGTGACTATTATTCCATCTCCTTCATTTGGATAGTCATCTGGGTATTTGTGATTTCCTGCCCACAAAAATTCCATTCCCTGTTGACAACATGCTGTAGCATCTTTAATTATGCAAGTATAATAATTTCTCTCCGGATACTTATATACAGCAAGTTTGCCATTCATTCTAACCATCTTTCCTACATAGTTTTCTGGCGTATTCATCATGTTATACACTTCTGAATAAACCATAGTGCTACTAAGTCTTGTTAAATCAATATCAATATCTGATGCTTGAGTAACCTTTCCAGCGTTGCTACTTGGTTTTTTCATGTTTGAGCCGCCATTTATTTGGCTCGCACCACCTGAAATTGCAGGTACCTTAGATGAAACACTTTTTTTACTACTTGTGTCATCTGGATTTGTAACATTGCCCCCATGATTTTTGTCATCGGCATTTTGACTATTGCCAGTCTTCTCTTGCAATACTTGATCTACAGACTTAGAAGTTGTATTTGAAGTTTTTGTTGCTACTTTTTTACTTCCACAGGCTGTAGATAAAATCATCACTAATAAAAGAAAAAATATTATGTTCTTTTTCATTTTTTACACTCCTATCTCATTGAAATTTTTATTTCAAAAATAATTCTAATATTTGAACCGCATTCGTTGCTGCACCCTTTCTTATCTGGTCACCACAGCACCAAAGTGTTATGCCATTTTCGAAAACTAGGTCTTGTCTTATACGACCAACCTCAACTATATCTTTATCAGTAGTATTAAGTGGCATAGGATATAAATGATTTTTTTGGTCGTCAACTAATTTTGCTCCGTTTACATTTGACAGTACCTTTTTCACTTCATCAACTGTAAGTTTCTTCTCTAAATCAAGTGTAACTGATATGCTATGAGATCTCATAACTGGAACTCTTATGCAAGTACAAGTTACTTTGAGATCTGGTAAATGCATTATTTTTCTCGACTCATTTTGCATCTTCATTTCTTCTGTTGTGAAATCATTTTCTGTAAATGATCCGATGCAAGGTATTAAATTGTATGCGATTTGATATTTAAAAGCATTTGACTCAAACTCTGGACTAGCTCCTTGTTCTGTATAACCCATAAGTTTAGTTATCCTATGGTTTGGAATTTCACTATGCTTTGCAAGATATTCTACCTGCTCATCAAGTGCCTTCATGCCACCAACTCCAGCACCACTTACAGCCTGGTAAGTTGATGCTATCATACTTTTAATTTTTGAAACTTTATTTATACCATAGACAGCCATATCTGTTATTATAGTGGAACAATTTGGGTTAGCAATAATTCCTTTATTGTTTTTCGCATCTTCACCATTTATCTCTGGCACTACGAGTGGAACTTCAGGGTCCATCCTAAATGCTGATGAGTTATCTATAAATACTGCTCCAGCCTTCACAATTGCAGGTGCATAAAGCTTAGAAAACTCTGCTTCAACGGCACCTAAAACAAAATCCATGCCATTAAAAGAATCATTAGTTGTCTCTTCTATAGTAAGTTCTTGAGTTTTACCAGCTATATTAACTTTAACTTTTTTACCTGCAGATTTTTTTGATGCAAGAAGTTTTAATTCGCAGTCAATTTTTCTCTCTTCTATACATTTTATCATCTGCATACCTACGGCACCAGTGGCACCTAATATTGCTACTTTCATTATTTCCTCCTTTGTTGCCGCTCGCATAGCTCGCGGCTACGAGTACGGGCGAGCTTCGCGAGCCCCATTTTAGTTAGTTTATAAATTTTTTATATATACATTGGATAGATTTCTCAAAATCAGCTCCATCAACACCAACTATGATACATATCTCGTCAGAACCTTGTGAAATAATTTTTATATTTATGTCATTTGCACCGAGCTCTGCGAAAATTTGACCTGACATTCTCTTTTTATTTCTCATCCTACGGCCTACTACTGCCACAAGTGCAATTCCATCTATAACTTTCACTTCGTCACATTTCAAACCTTCTTTAAGCTCATCAACTATCTCATAATAATATTTTTTCATTTTCGCACTTGCCACAACTACATCTACACTATCTACTCCAGACGGACAAAACTCTACGCTAATTCCGTACTTTTCAAATACCGATAAAATTTTTCTCATAAATCCAACTTCGCCAGACATATGATTCTTTATACAAGTTACTACAGAAAAATCTTTTTTACCAGTAATTCCTGTTATAGCATGTAGTGCATTGTTGTCATCTAAGTCATCAAATGATGATAATATCATAGTGCCAGGGTTATCAGGTTCGTTTGTATTTCTTATATTGATTGGTATATTTTTTTCTTTCACAGGAAATACTGCTTCATCATGCAATACATTTGCACCCATGTAGCTCATCTCTCTAAGTTCGCTATAAGTTATTGTGTCAATTCTTTGAGGATTTGAAACTATCCTTGGGTCACACACAAGTATACCTGATACATCTGTCCAGTTTTCATAGAGATCTGCATTTAAAAGATTTGCAAGGATGGAACCTGTGATATCTGACCCACCGCGACTCATAACTTTTATTTTTCCATCAGGCATAGAGCCATAAAATCCTGGGAACACTATCTTTTTATTAGTATTTAAATATTTCTGCAATGCTTCATTTGTTTTTTCCATATTGATAATTTGATTGTAGTCGAATTTGAACACATCTTTTGCATCAACAAATTCAGCATTTAAATATTCGGCAAGCATAAGAGCAGTAAGATATTCTCCACGAGACACAAGATAATCAGTATCGTTATCAACTGCTATGTCGTCTTTTATCTTCTTGAACTCTTTATCTAAATCTATCTTAAGGCCAAGAGCCTCTTTTATGCTATAATATTTCTTTTCAATCAAAGAGAAAATATCATTTACAGAAACTTTATATTTCACATGAGTGTGTGCTATGTAGAGAAGGTCTGTCACCTTGTGGTCGTCCTTTCCTTCTTTTCCGCACGCAGATGTAACTACAAACTTTCTTGCATCCTCTGCATTGACAATATTCTTTACTTTTTTAAATTGCTCGGCGTTGGCTACTGATGAGCCGCCGAATTTGACTACTTTTATCATATACTCGCCCCTACAAATCAAACTTCGCTATAAATTTAATTTTTGGATTTCTTAGTTCTTCTACTGTCATACCATCTACAACCTTCGCCTCACCATCATCATATCTCACATAAAACTTTTCTTTAAAATCTTTATATTCAACGATGACCTTTTCTGTAGTGTAAATTGGAACTACCGCTTTTTGATCTATTCGCACAAGGTCTTGCACTACGGAGTGACCTGTTGGAAGACTTCCAGCGCCAGGCCCTATAAATACTAATCTTCCTTCAGTCTTGCAATATAACTCAACATAATTAAAATTTGATCCTACATTTGCGATATAAGCCTTATCATCAAATAACTCTGGCATAACTAAAATTAAATTCTTTTCTCTATCAAAAGTTGTTATAAGTTTTAGAACCAAATGATTTTTCTTAAAGTATGCCATGTCTTCTTTTGTAAGATATCTAATCCCAAACTTCAAAACATTTTCAATCGAAAATGATTTTCTTGTTGCGACATTTGCAGAAATAATTGTTTTATATAAAAGGTCATCTCCATCTATATCACTTGATGGATCTGCTTCAGCAAATCCTTTATCCTGAGTTTCTTTAAGCGCGACATCAAAATCTACATACCCATTTGTCATTTTATCAAGTATGTAATTTGTTGTGCCATTAAATATTGCTTTAAAACCTGTGACATCATCTACAAATGAAACTCTCGATAAATTTTCTATCCAAGGTATGCCACCTCCAACTGATGCTTCAAATAAAAAGTAGACATCATTTTCATCTGACAAGTTCATGAGCTCATCATAGTGAGTCGCAACCAAAAGTTTATTTGATGTGACAACATTTTTCTTTTTCTTCATCGCACGACTCACATAGTCAAATGCAGGGTCACTACCTCCCATACACTCAACTATAGTATCAATGCTATCATCATTTAATATAATATCAAAATCATCTACCATTTCTGGCAAATCCATTTTGCTTCCTTTTCTCTTTAAAATTTTTGACACATTAATATAATCTAGGCCATTGTTCTTGACAATCTCATAAACGCCTTTCCCCACTGTGCCAAAGCCCAAAATCGCTATGTTCATACCTTCTCCTCATGTAACACTATATTATACCACAAAAAAAACATATATACTATATCGCAATTATATGCTAAAATAAGCATAATATGAAACTATATTCAACAAGAAATTTAAATGAAATTAAAAACCCGAAAGACGCCATCATAAAAGGCCTATCCGATGACGGCGGTCTATACTGTCCAAAATACGAAGACATAGTAGCACACAAGTTTGACATAGGGAAACTACTTTCAAATGATTACAAGTCAACTGCCAAGCTTGTCTTCAGTATCTTTCTCGACGACTTTACAGATGCAGAAATTGAAAACTGCATAAACTTAGCATACAACAAAAACAATTTCGACGTAGACTCTCGTAAGGGCGAGTTGCCCGAGCCCAATTTCAACATTGCACCTGTTACAAAAATCGGCAACAACTATTTAATGGAACTCTACCACGGTCCTACCTCAGCATTTAAAGATGTCGCTCTCACTATCCTTCCACAATTTTTAACCACTGCATATAAAAGCAAAGGCGAAAACAAAAAAATTTATATCTTAACCGCCACATCAGGTGACACAGGCAAGGCTGCACTCTCTGGATTTAAAGATGTAGAAAATACAATCATCACAGTTTTTTATCCAACTGATGGTGTATCAAATATTCAGAAACTTCAGATGCAAACATCTGAAGGAAAAAATGTTTCTGTAGTTGCATTAAAAGGTGATTTTGATGATTGCCAGAGACTCGTAAAAGAAATTTATACAGATATTGAAATCAAAAATCTTTGCGAAGAAAACAATGTTGTTTTATCAAGTGCCAACTCAATTAATATTGGACGACTTGTACCACAAATAGTTTATTACATTCAAACATATATTGACTTGGTAAATGCAAATAATATAAAGCTTGGCGACAAAATAAATTTCGTTGTGCCAACTGGAAACTTCGGTGACATACTTGCCGGCTTCATTGCAAAACTTCTCGGAACTCCAATTAATAAACTAATCTGTGCAAGCAATGACAACAACATTCTAACTGATTTTATAAATACAGGGATTTACAATAAAAAGAGAGAACTCTATAAGACAATCTCACCATCAATGGACATACTTGTATCAAGTAATCTTGAGAGACTTTTATTTTTACTATCTGGAAATGATGCTGACTTCGTCCGTGGTATTATGAACTCACTCAACAAAACTGGCGAATATAGAATTGATGAAATTTTACTTAATAAAATTAAAGAGCACTTTGTAGCTTATTATGCAACACAAGATGAGTGCAAAAAAACTATAAAAGATGCATTCGAAAACGATAAACGAATCATAGACACTCACACTGCCGTAGCCTATGCCTGCCTAAAGAAATATGGGCATTACGAACCTTCTGTGGTTCTCTCAACTGCTAGCCCATACAAATTTGCCCGCGATGTCCTTAAATGTATTTGTGACAGCGACATAGACACAATTGACGATTTTGCATGCCTTG
>JAFXWR010000293.1 GCA_017542725.1 Lachnospiraceae bacterium
ATTATTATTTTTAATATCATGCAACTCAAATAAAGTTGAAAATAAGAAACTTATTTTGTATAATAATGACTTGGGCAATGAAATAGCAAGTTTTCCTATAGGTGTCGATGACTACTTCTATGTAAAGTTCACTCATTCAGTAAATATGAGCCCAGTTATTGACTACTATAAGTTTGATAAAGACAACAAAATTTATGTATATAAGACAGTATATTATAACTTCGGAGCTGGAGTAGAAACCGAGTTAGAAGGCAATGAAACTATGACTTATGGCGACGATGGCTCTATGATTATCGACAACATAAATAAAGAAATTGATCCACTAGTTTATTACTTAAGCAGTATCTATGACCACAAGCTCAGCATAAATGGTCAGGAAGAAATGAGCCTATGGGATATCTGCGGTAAAAATGTATTAATTAAAATTAATATTCAATAAATCGGAGTTTGTTATGGAAAAAGAAAAAAGAAAATTATCAAGAGGCGAACAAATTGTTCAAAATGAAAATTCAAAGACAAGGTCATTTATAGGAATACCCAATATCATAATGACTTGTATTTTAGTTTTCTTTTCACTGCTAAGTATCTATATAGTATTTTTGTCGACTTTTGACACAAGAATCAATAGAGCTGCTTTTGTAGGTATGATAGTTTTTTGCATATATCTTCTATACCCTGTGAGCCAAAAACTTGAAAAGAAAGTTAATCATATACCATTCTATGATATTATATTAGCTGTACTTTCACTTGCCTGCTATGGGTACTTTGTTTTTAATTGCAGATACATAATAGATGTCGGCATGAGACTCACTCCAATTATGATAGTTATAGGGACTGTAGGTGTTCTACTTACTTTAGAAGCCTGCCGCAGAGCAACTGGTATACCTATAGTAATCGTTGCCTCTCTTTTTATAATTTACGGCTTGATGAATAATTCTCTTAAAAGAGTTGTCTATGATTTGTTTTATACAACTGAAGGTGTCATTGGTACTCCTATAAGAGCATGTACAGCTTTTATATCACTATTTGTAATCTTTGGAGCCTTTCTTGAGAGGACTGGAATCTCTGACTTCTTTATAAATCTTGCTAACTCAATTGCTGGACATACTGTTGGTGGTCCTGCAAAGGTGGCAGTTATATCAAGTGCACTTTGTGGTATGGTCTCAGGTTCATCTGTAGGAAATACTGTTACAACTGGTGCAATCACTATCCCACTTATGAAGAAAAATGGTTATAAGCCAGAATTTGCTGGTGCTGTAGAAGCAGCAGCGTCAACCGGCGGACAAATAATGCCACCTATCATGGGTGCTGCAGCATTTTTAATGATAGAATATACCAATAAAGAATACTCTTTTATAGCACTTCGTGCCTGCCTCCCTGCTCTTCTATACTTTGCAGGAATATTTATATCAGTGCATCTTGAAGCTAGAAAACTTGGCCTTAAAGGCATACCAAAATCTGACCTACCTAAGTTTAGAGATGTAATTAAGTCATGGTATCTTGTGCTTCCACTCGTTACACTAACTTACTTAATCATAAAATCCACTATGGCAAAAGCTGCACTCATAGCTATATTAGTTGCAATTGCTTTAAGTGTAGTTCGCGATATGTTCCTTGATTACAATGGTAAGGAAATAATAAATGAAAAGAAAAGAGAAAAATTACTTGTCATTACTCAGACAACGCCAACACTTATTATTAAGTCACTTGCTGCAGGTGCTAAGTCAGTAATATCTGTAGGTATTGCTTGTTCAGTCGCTGGTATAATCGCATGTATTATTACTACTACAGGAATTGGCACAGAGCTTGTGTCTGCCATCGTAGGTCTATCTAAAGGAAATGTAATAATCGGTATGTTCCTCACGATGATAACTTGTATCATACTTGGTATGGGTGTTCCTACTACTGCCAACTATGTAATAATGGCTACAACTTGTGCACCTATATTAATCGGAATGAATATGAACGCATTCGCTGCACATATGTTTGTATTCTACTTTGGAATAGTTGCTGACATAACTCCTCCAGTTGCCTTAGCAGCATACGCAGGCTCTGCAATTGCAAATGCATCACCAATTAAGACTGCAATCAACGCTACACTTCTTGCAATTGCCGCATTCATCGTTCCGTATATCTTTGGTCTCAATCCTGCTATGCTTTTTATTGATACTAATGCTATAGAAGTAGTTGTCATAATTATAACTTCACTAGTTGGAATATTTGGAGTTTCAGCTGGTATAAGAGGATATGTATTTAGATCAATGAATATAATAGAGAGGATATTAATAATTATTAGTGGTCTTTTATTAATCTATCCTGGAATCGTAACAGATGTTATAGGACTTGTAGCTGTTGCCGCACTAGTAAGTATTCAGAGAAAAAAGAAAAAGATTCTTATCTAATAAATCATTAAATAAAAAAATGCACTTCATAGTGCATTTTTTTATGCTCTTTCAACTTTACCTGAGCGAAGGCATCTAGTACATACATAGCATTTCTTATTCCCTTCTTCAGTCTTTATAGTTACGTGTTTAAGATTAGCTTTGAATGTTCTATTTGATTTTCTGTGAGAGTGACTAACGGCATTGCCAAACTTCACTCCCTTTTCACAAACCGCACACTTTGCCATACGGCACCTCCTATATATTATGAAAATATAAACTTTTGTGAGCAATTTATTATATCATATTGATGTATATAATGCAAGGAAATTATAAGTATCTCGTTTTACAGTATCTAGTCATCATAACTATCTTTAATCTCCTCTATAGCCTCATTAACTTCTGGGTCGTGTGCCCCTCTTTTAGTTAATTTATCAACCATATCAGGGATAATATCAAGCGCCTTTGAAATTGGGTCTTGGTCACTTATGCTTATGAGCTTAGTAAAACCATTTTGTATGATAAGGCAGGCAACAGGTTTAACCTTACATCCCATACCGCCGGCATCTTTTTCGGAACTAAAATCACCGAAACCTGCTCCAACGCTAGTTTCTAAAAATGGAATTATAGTTGTTTCTCCTACAGTATATGGCTCTCCTACTACTTGCTGAGTGTTTGCCACCGCAGCAACGCCATCAAATACTGCTTTGATATTTTCCATAATCTTATTTTCCATGGTATTCCTCCATTTGAGAATATTATAAAATATAAGTTAATATTTTACAACAAATATTTTATTATTTCTTTTTAAATATAAAACTTCTGACCTTTTTATCAAATAACAAGCTAAGAATTGGTCCAAATAATGTGATAAGTACTGGTCTACCCATAAAAGTAATTTTATAAATATTTTCATCTTGATTATCAAACCTAAGTCTAATGTCATCACCCAAAAATGAATATAAAGGCGCAGCAAAAGCCATAATCATTCCCTTTTGATATGCGTCAGATCCGTCATAACTTATATCAATTTTACACTTAGTTGGTTTTATTTTTTCAAGTACGCTTATACCTTCAGCCACAAATCTTTTAATCACATATATAAAATCTGTAGGAATCAAACTTTTAAACTTATCTATGGCCTTGTCAAAACTATCTATCTTATTCTTCTTCTCATCATATGAAAGCTTCTCATCTTTTACACTTATATGCTTCTTTTCATAATTTTTTGCACTTGAGAATAGTTTCTTCACTTCCTTTTTCCCACTTGCAACCTCTTTCTCTATATCTTTATTTTTTATAAAACCTGTATCAGATATACTTTTCCTCTTATCTTTTTCTTTTTTGACACTCGTGTCAACAAACTTCTTGTTAAACAAAGTGACAAGCAATCTGAATTTTGGCTCAAAACTTAATTCTGCCTTAAACTTAATAATTAAGTATCTAAAGTCAACTATATAACATTTATCATTCTTATCAGTTAGCTCAATCTTATACTCAAATGGAATTATAAGCAACAAAAACAATATCATTATAACAATCAACAAAATAACAAGAATTATAAATAATATTGTCTTCAAAATCATCATTTGATTATAGACCCTATATTTTCAAAAATAAATTCTGCAGTTTTATTTCTTACATCTTCACGAGTTCCTTTTATATTTAACTCATGAACTTTCACTTCGTCAAGATAATTTATGCCAACATATACTCTGCCAACTGGCTTATCATCACAGACTGTAGGTCCTGCATTGCCAGTTGTAGATATACATATATCTCTTCCAGTAGTCATTTTAAGCTTTACGGCCATATCTTTTGCCACTTCTTTAGAAACTACTCCGTACTTATCTATAAGTCCAGCATCAACACCAAGTATTGACACTTTTGAGTCATTTGAATACACTACAAAACTTTCCTTCAATATCTTCGAGCTGCCTTCTACATCTGTAATCATTTTCGCTATAAGTCCGCCAGTAATTGACTCTGCGGTTGATACAGTCAGTTCTCTTTCTATCATCTTTTTTACAACTTCAGTATACATTAGTCCAAAAATACTTCCTTACTTTTTATAATATAATCTATAAGTGAGATGATAACAAATACAGTAGATAGATAAAATAATCCATATGTTATGTAATATGCAAGATTATTAATTTTATAAAAGTGAAAAAGAATTAAGACAAGCGAAACCATCTGTGTAGAAGTTTTAAGTTTTCCCCAGATAGATGCAGCAATAACAATTCCTTTCTCAAGTGCTATAAGTCTAATAGATGATATAGTAAGTTCTCTAAGTACAACTATAAGCGTGCAGAGATAATTAACTTCCTTGCTTTCTGTCAAAAGCATCATAGCAGTTATCACGAGCATCTTATCTGCAAGTGGATCCATTAGTTTGCCAAAGTTTGTTATAAGATGTCTCTCTCTCGCAATTTTGCCATCAAAGTAATCTGTAATAGATGCTGCTACAAAGATAGCTGCCGCCATTGCGCGATAAATATTTATTCCATTATGTGAAGCGTCCTTATTCAAAGTACCAAGTACAAAAGATATAATGAATATAGGTATTGCTATTACTCTTGACAATGTGAGCTTATTTGGCAAATTCATTAAACTAACTCTCCTTCTAAATCATATGCATTAACTTTTTTTATTTCTACATTTACAAAACTTCCAGATATCAATTCTTCTTTAGTCTTTACTAGCACTTTATCATCTATGTCTCTCGCATTAAAATAAGGTCTTACAAGATAAGTGTTTTTAGGTTCTGCAACCTTTCCTTCAACTATAGAACTATATACATATCCTATCTTATCTTCATTTAATTCTTTTACCATACCTTTTTGTACATCCAAAAGCTTTTTCCTACGAAGTGTCTTAATCTTCTCTGGAACTTGATTTGGTAAATCATATGACTTTGATAGTTTTTCTCTGCTATAAGTAAATACACCAAGCTTATCAAATCTCATGTCTTTTACAAAATAAAGCAATTCATTGAAATTAGATTCAGTTTCTCCAGGAAATCCAACTATTAGAGTCGTCCTTATGCAAATATTTGGAATTTCAAGTCTCAATTTATTTATTAGCTTTATTAGTTCTGCCTTTGTAGTTTTTCTATTCATAAGTTTAAGTATCTTATCACTTGAATGCTGTATAGGCATATCAATATATGGCAAAACTTTTTTATTATTCTTTAATAATGAAATCACAGAATCATCAATTTCTTCAGGATAACAGTATAAAAGTCTAATCCACTCAATACCATCTACCTTTGAAATCTCATTAATCAATGTGACTATTGGTTTTTCTTTATCTAAATTAAAATCTTTGCTATCTTTTATATCCATACCATAGGCAAGTACATCTTGACCTACAATATTAAGTTCCTTTACACCATTTTTAGCAAGTTTCTTTGTCTCTTTTACAAGATTCTCAATGGTATTACTCTTAAATCTACCTCTAAGGTATGGTATGATACAATAAGAACAAAACTTATCACAGCCATCACAAATCTTTAAATAAGAAGAAAATGATAGGATGTCTGTCACCCTATCATTTTCACAATTTAAATCTTCAAGATATTTCGAAAGATTTAAAGATACATCTACATCTTTAAAAAGCTTATCATACTCGCCTGTTTTGTTATTTTCTGCAACAAGACAGCCTAGCACGAGTATTTTCTTTAAGATACCTTTCTTCTTCAAAGATACAAGATACTTTATATAATTGATACTTTCAGTTTTTGCATCTTTTATAAATGCACAAGTATTTATAATAGCGATATCTGCATCTTCAGGTCTTACTGCAATATCAAATTTATATTTATCAATAAAAAATTTGAAAATCTTTTCAGAATCAACAGTATTCTTGTCACAACCTAAGTTATGAAACAGCATTTCATAATAATTAATCTTCCGGCTCTATCTTTACTTCTTTATTTTTGATTTCATCTATAGCAATAGTCAAAGGGTTAGCACCTTCTTCTATTCTTGCGTCCTTCTCGTCAACCAATTGTCTTGCTCTTTTTGCTGCAGCAATTATGACAGTATATTTGCTCTTGATTTTCTCATTTTCATTCAAAATACTCTCATTTGCTATGTTAATCAATTCTTGTCCTGATGGCTCAAACATGGTATTCCTCCTTTATATCTCTAACTATTTTTTTTAGTATATTTAAGCTTGTTGCATTTTTTGATTTGTCATACTTGTCTTCTACTATAAGTTGAACATCTTTTATAGAATCTTCTATTTCTTCGTTTACAAGTACATAGTCATAATGTATAGCATATTCAGCATCTACAATAGCCTGCTTAATTCTTTCTTCTATCTGCTCTAAAGTTTCTCTTTTTCTATTTATGAGTCTTTCCTTTTGAGTTTTTGCATCTTTTGGAAGAAAAAACACTAAGATTGCTTTATCATATATTTTTTTAACCTGTAAAGCACCCTGCATTTCTATCTCAAGAATAACATTTTTCCCCTGCTCTATCATTTCTTTTACATACTTTTTAGGGGTGCCATAGTAATTATTTACATATGCGCAATGTACTATATAATTTCCACTTTGACTACTGTTGGCTACGGCGACATTTCGACGTACACTTGTGGC
>JAFXWR010000025.1 GCA_017542725.1 Lachnospiraceae bacterium
AACTTCATACATTCTAAAACACTGACCAGAGTTGGCTATTGTTCTAAGATTTAAATTTTTAATCTTTTTGATCATACTATAAAAATCCAAATAGAAAATAATAATAATTGCAAAAATAACATTGTTCTAATTTCAGGATAAAAATTATTATATAGATATACTTCCAAAATGATATTAGCCATAGAACCAATATTGAAAATTATTGATGAAATACCAAATCCAGCTACTATACTTGGCGCTTCACCAAGAAAAATATAAGAGATACGTATAGAAACTATTAACAGTAATACCGCAACTGCATATAAAATGATAGCAGCTATAGTGCCTTCAGAGAGTGTATGTAACTGATAACTATAAATTGTTTTATTTTTTCTAACTATTTCACGCATACATTTATTTTATAACTGCAGTTTCCTCGTATGATTTAATCTCATATTTTATACTGCTCATCTCACTAAGTGCTTTTTTAGTATAATCAGTATAATACTTCCCGTGTGTGTTTTCATATATATCTTTAGAAGTAGGCCATACAACAACTTTTGGACTGAACTTTTTATAAAGTTCTGGGTCTATACCATTTTGACCGTGATGGGACAACACAATTACATCCAAATTATCAATATTTTTATTAAACGAACCAATATATTTAAAACTATCATATTTAATTGTTTCATGTGGCATCTCAAGAACTTGATCAAAAAATAAATTTTCTTTAAATAATTTATTACCACCTTCATAGCCAAGGTCACCTAAAATTAAAATTTGACAATGTGAATTCTTTCCAGAATCACCAAACAAATCAATAATGTAAGCAACTGAAGTATTATTAATTGGGTCTTGATCTAATTCATAATGATTATTTAAAATATATACGCTCATATGTGAATTTGGAATATCCATATATTTTTTAGTTTCTGGATTATACCATTTATCATTAGGGTAGTAAAAATAAGGTTGATGGCCAGAAATAATAATATTAACATTTATTTTATTATTAGTAGTTAAAATTTTATTATATTCTTCAATACTATTAACAAATAAAGTATAAATCCCAGCGTCATTACCCATCTTTTCATAATACCAATCAAAACTAGCAAAATCATAATATATTTCTTGTATTTATATATCTGTTCTTTTGTCACTTAATATTTTATATAAAGCACCTATATGGTCATCATGTATATGAGTAATAAACCAAGTTTTAACCACTCCACCATTATCTTTAATTATATCGCAAAGATAATCAGCATCCTCAACTCTTCCACCATCAAATACAACAAGATTTCCATGGCCATCATTAACAAGTACTGATAAACTTTGAGCAACAGTTTGATTTTTTGGGATAATGATTTTTGCAGGTGAGATATTTAATACATCGTAATACTTGTATTCAAGAGTACTTCTAATGTTGACTTCACTTTCTATAATGACGCTATTATTAGAAAGATTATTCTTTTTTGAATATATATTGCATGAAAATAAAAATATTATAATTAAAAATATAAAAAAACAAATTTTATTATATATTTTGCTCATATAATTATTATAAAATTAAGATTGATTATATTACTATCTCGCTTGAGTGGTTCCGCAGCAGATTAGATTTACTTATATTTTAGAACTTTGTGTTAGGAGTAAAAAGTCATCGGATAAAAGAGCGAGCATTATGCGGGCTCATAATGCTTCGACCACACATAATGCGAAGCTCGACCGTTGAACTTTTTACGACTGCTATTAACAAAGTTCTAAAATATTAGTAATTCTTTCTGTGAGGACCAAGCACGAAAGCGAGATAGAAAGATTAAATATTCTTTACATTATATCATAAAAAAAGAAATCTTGCGATTTCTTTTCTTATGTGCCCGAGGGGATTCGAACCTCCGACCCACGGCTTAGAAGGCCGTTGCTCTATCCAGCTGAGCTACGGACACAAAAACACTATTATTTTATCACAAATTTATAATTTGTCAATAACAATGATTATAAAATTATTTAAAGAATACTGATTTAATTCCAATGCAGAATATAAATGCAATAATCAATGGCAAAACAATTTTACAATATAAGTATAAGCCCTTTGGCATCTTAGCACCAGAACCAGTATTTGCCTCTTTAATAAATCCGTCCCAACCCCATCCAAATTTATTTGTACAATAAATTACATAGATAAGTGATCCAAGTGGCAATGCACAGTTAGAAACTATAAAATCTTCTAAATCCATAATGCCCGATCCTGCTCCAAGTGGTTGAATGCCAGACCACACATTAAATCCAAGAGCACAAGGTACAGATAAGATAATCATTAAAATACAGCAAATAATAGAACTCTTATGTCTTGACCAGTCAGTTAAATCTTTAACACATGCTAATATATTTTCAAATACTGCAAGTACAGTTGAAAATGCAGCAAAAGACATAAATAAGAAGAATAGCGATCCCCAAAGTCTTCCAAGAGACATATTCATGAATATATTTGGAAGTGTAATAAATATAAGTGAAGGACCTGCACCTGGCTCTACATTGTAAGTAAAGCAAGCTGGGAATATTATAAGTCCTGCAACTATAGCTACAAATGTATCAAGTGCTATTACATTTATTGACTCGCCCATAAGTGCTCTTTCCTTACCAATATAGCTTCCAAAAATTGCCATAGCACCTATTCCAAGACTTAATGTAAAGAAGGCTTGATTCATAGCTCCAACTAACACTTCACCATTTATCTTTTTGAAATCAGGAACAAGATAAAATGACAAACCAGTTTTTGCACCAGATAAAGTCATACTATTGATAGCAATTACAATCATGATTACCAAAAGTGCAATCATCATTACCTTTGTAACTCTCTCAAGACCACCTTTAAGTGAAAACGAAAGCACAAAGAATCCTAAAATGCAGACAATAATCATAAATGTAACAAGTATATTAGGGCTTCCAAGCATAGAACCGAAATAATTACCAATATCATCTCCGCTCATACCTACAAACTTTCCAGTAACCATTGAATAGAAATAATAAAGTAACCATCCAGCAACTACAGTATAGAACATCATGAGAACAACATTTCCTAAGAAACATATTACTCCATGCACAGCCCAACCTTTTTTATTAGGTGTAATTGCCTGATACATAAGTATAGGGCTCTTTTGTGCTGCTCTACCCATAGAAAATTCCATAGTGAGAACTGGAAGACCTAAGATAATTAGGAAAATAATGTAGACAAATACAAATGCACCTCCACCATATTGCCCAACCATCCAAGGAAATTTCCATACATTTCCTTCTCCATTTGCGCTACCTGCACTGATAAGCAATAAACCTTATCTCGTTGCTAATCTTTCTATTTGCATAACTCCTCCATATTATAATAGTTTTAGATGACACATATTAATATTTTTATAATTTAAATCATTTATCA
>JAFXWR010000294.1 GCA_017542725.1 Lachnospiraceae bacterium
ATAATATTCGTTATAATATTGATGAGAAGGAGAACTCTAATAAAGAGGGTACTTTAGCTTCAACAAAGCAGGCTCTTATTCGTAGTGGATTTGAGAAGAATGAGTATATGCAGAGATTCCTTACAAGAGAGGAAAGACAGGCTACAAAAGACGGTTATATTTATCCTCATGATATGGATATGCGTCTTGATACTGTAAACTGTTCTTTGTTTGATATGAAGACAGTTATTACAGGTGGATTTGAAATGTGTTCTATGTGGTATAACGAGCCTAAGACATTGGACGTAGCATTTGATGTTATTGGTGACGTAGCCCTTGCATCAGCAAGTCAGCAGTATGGTGGATATACTATACCAGAGGTAGATAATTTATTACAACCTTATGCTGAGAAGTCTTATGCTATTTATGTAGAGGAATATAATAAGATAGCAAGAGATTTAGGTCTTGATACTACTTCTGATAGTGTAAAGGAAAAGGCTGATAAGTATGCTAATGAAAAGGTACAGAGAGATTTTGAGCAAGGCTTCCAAGGCTGGGAGTACAAGTTCAATACAGTAGCATCTTCTCGTGGTGATTATCCTTTCACAACACTTACATTTGGTCTTAACACAACAAAGTTTGGTAAGATGGCTAGTAAGACTTGCTTAAAGGTAAGAATGAACGGACAGGGTAAGAAGGGCTTTAAGAGACCTGTATTGTTCCCTAAGTTAGTTTTCTTATATGATAAAAACATTCATGGTGAAGGTTGTGTTTCTGAGGACGTATTTGATTTAGGTATTGAGTGTTCTAAGAAGACAATGTATCCTGATTGGCTTTCACTTACAGGAGAGGGTTACCTTCCTAGTATATACAAGAAGTATGGTAGAGTTATTTCACCTATGGGTTGTCGTGCTTTCCTTTCTCCTTGGTATGAAAGAGGCGGTGAGACTCCTGCAGATGAGAATGATAAGCCTGTATTTGTTGGAAGATTTAATATTGGTGCTATTTCATTACATCTTCCTATGATTTTAGCTAAGTCAAGAGAAGAGGGTAGAGATTTCTTTGAAGTACTTGATTACTACTTGAATTTAATTAGAAAATTGCATTGTAGAACTTATGACTACCTTGGAACATTAAAGGCAAGTCATAATCCACTTGGTTTCTGTTATGGTGGTTTCTACGGTGGACATTTACAACCTGATGAGGTTATTGCACCTGTATTAAAGGCTGCAACAGCATCATTCGGTATTACAGCACTTAATGAGTTACAACAGTTATATAATGGAAAGAGTATAGCAGAAGATGGTAAGTTTGCTTTAGATGTATTGAAATATATCAATGATAAGGTAAATGAGTTTAAGGCAGAAGACCATCACTTGTATGCTATTTATGGAACACCTGCTGAGTCACTTTGCTATAAGCAGATTAAGCAGTTCAGAGCAAAGTACGGTATTGTAAAGAATGTAAGTGATAGAGAATATATTAGTAACAGTTTCCATTGTCACGTTACAGAGGATATAACACCTACAAAGAAGCAGGATTTAGAGTATAGATTTTGGAATTATTGCAACGGTGGAAAGATTCAGTATGTACGTTATCCTATCAACTACAATACAGATGCCGTTAAGTCACTTGTATTAAGAGCTATGGATATGGGTCTTTACGAGGGTGTAAATCTTTCACTTGCTTATTGTGAAGAGTGTGGACATGAGGAACTTGAGATGGATGTTTGCCCTATTTGTGGAAGTCATCTTGTTACAAAGATTGATAGAATGAATGGTTATTTATCATTCTCAAGGGTACATGGACATACAAGATTGAATTACGGTAAGATGGCTGAGATTGCTGATAGAAAGAGTATGTAATGTACTAGATTATAGAGTGACCTTTACGAAAGTAGAGGTCACTTTTTTATGTAATAAATGCTTGAAAATAAAGAGTTTGTATGCTAATGTAGTAGTAAAGCGAGCATAATATAAGTCGAAGGCAGAAAGAAAATAATTCAGTTTGATTTTTTCAATTCAGATAATATCTAATATAAGCATATTTTTTGTTTATATTTTAATTAAATTATTAGGTATATTATGCTTATGAAGTTCGTATGGTTTAAATTATTAAAATATAAATTTGGAGATGATTATATGCAGTATTGGTTAGTTGTAGGAAGTCGGGATTTTAATGATTATGCTTTATTAGCAACGACTTTGAATGAAATGAGAAATGGTTCTGATGACATTTGTATTGTGAGTGGTGGCGCAAAGGGAGCAGATTCACTTGCTAAACAGTATGCTTTAAATCAACATTTGGCTTATGTAGAATTTCCTGCAAGATGGGATGTGTACGGAAAGTCAGCGGGGTATAGACGTAATGTAGAGATGCATAAGTATATTGCTCAGTATGATGACAGAAAGGTTATTGCATTTTGGGACGGTAAGTCAAAAGG
>JAFXWR010000295.1 GCA_017542725.1 Lachnospiraceae bacterium
GATTTTGTAAATAAATTATTGGGGAGATAGATCGTCTTATTATGAAAAATATTGAGATCGAAAGAAAGTTTTTAGTAAAAAAAGAAGATATTAATTTTAACTTGTCTAAGTATAAACATTCTGATATTTCTCAAGGGTTTATATATATTAAACCTGCAATTAGAATAAGAAAAACTGATGACAAGTATTCGTTAACGATTAAAACAAAACCGCCAAAAGAAATTAAAGCAAAAAATGACCTTGCAAGGTCTGAATATGAGATAGAGATTCCAAAGAAATGTTATAATTATTTGCTCAAATTTTGCAAGGGTAGGATTATAAAAAAGACGAGATATTATATACCATATAAGCAATATATTATAGAATTAGACATCTTTAAAAGGGAGCTAAAAGGCTTAATTTACGCGGAAATTGAGTTCAATTCGGTCAAAAAAGCCGAAAAATTCAAGCCTTTGAGCTGGTTTTATAAGGATGTGACCGGTATAGAAAAATATAAAAATACTCAATTAAGTATTTGCAAAATTATTAAGAATGTATTAAGATATTAGGGGGGAGCATTGGCGAGTGGTCGCTTTGGTTTAAAGAGGAAAGTCCGGGCTTCACAGAGCAGGATGCAAGATAACATCTTGACGGAGCAATCCGCTGAATAGTGCAACAGAAAATAAACAGCCTTTATGGTAATGGTGAAATGGTGGTGTAAGAGACCACCGGGTTCCTAGTGATAGTGAACTGCAATGTAAACTCCATCCGAAGCAAGTAGAAAATAGTCAATTAAGTTGCTCGCTTAGACTTAGGTATACGCTTGAGGCTTGTGGTGACATAAGTCCTAGATAGATGACCACATAGACATAACCCGGCTTATAGCCAATACTTCTTTTTAAAAAAAAATAAGTAGAGAGAGGTTTATCTTGAAAAAAGCATTTAAGACAATTTCAAAAATGTTAGTTGTGTGTATGTTATTAGTGTGCACATTTGTTTCTAGTGTTTTTGCTGATTTGGTTGAAATTAAAAATGGAATGAAGACAACTTATGCCGATAAACCAAGAGCGGTTTTTGATACTTTAGGTAAGCATTATGACTTTAAATGGGCACTTGATAAAAAAGGTGATTGGAGATTATATTTAAGAAACATAAATGGCAGATTAATAGACTTATCAAATTTGTGGGTGAATTTGGCAAGAACAGTTAATGATGAATATGGTAATAATAAAACAATAGTTGATTATTATTATTTTGATTATTATCAAAAAATGGTTACAGGATGGTTGGTTGATACAGATAGCAATGTTTATTTCTTAAACACTGATGAAAAAGAGTTGGGAAGAATGGCAAGAGGATGGACTAAGATAAGAGACCATTATTATTTCTTTGATGATGAAGGTAGATTACAAAGAAATATGATTACGGAAGATGGATTTTATGTAGATGATGAAGGAAAGTGGAAATAAAAAACTGATTAAAAAAGAACAGGCTTGCCTGTTCTTTTTTTGTGTATAGTAGTTTTATTTAATCATTTGTATAGTTATCAAAATATCCTTGTATTAGAATTATAGGTGTGCCTTTGTCTCCAGAACCTGAAGTTAAATCACATAGACTTCCGAGAAGGTCTGTAAGTTGTCTTGGAGTAGTACCCTCTGAAACCATTTTGCCTTTTAAGTTGTTATCTTTCTTTTTTATTGAGTCTTTAATTGCGTTCTTCAATTCATCACCTGATAAGTCTTTGTAATCATTATCTGCTAAATATTTGAGTTTAAGTTCATTCGGTGTACCTTTTAAGCCATCGGTAAATGCTGGAGAGACAACTGGGTCTGCCAACTCCCATATTTTACCTTGAGGATCTTTAAATGCGCCATCACCATATACCATAACTTCGACATTTTTTCCAGTTTTATCATTTATTTCTTTTTGAATATCAATAACGAGTTTTTTGCACTCATCTTTTGGAAAGAGCTTCACTCGATCTTCTGTTGCTTTATTAGAACCTAGAAGACCATATTTTTCATTATAACCTGAACCATCAATTGATGAAGTGAGTATCTCGTCCAAACCAAAGACAATGTTTGCACCATGTTCTTTTAATATCCTTTTTGTTCTTAATCTTGTGTGAATGTCACAGGCTAAAACATTTTTAGTGTATGAGAGTATGGTTTTAGCTTGGTTTGCAAAAATAATTTCGCATTCGCATCCTTCATCAGTTATAAGTTTTTCGAAATACTCTATATAGTCTACTCCAGTAAATTCGTGCTTTTTATAGCCAAAAATTTCTCTATATTTTTTTAAGTCCAACACGTCAGAATATGGGTTAATATTTTTATCATCAAGTTCGTCATAGGTTAGAAATGCATTTCCGACTTCATCAGATGGATATGAGAACATGAGAATGATTTTTTTTGCACCTCTAGCTATACCCTTAAGTAGTATTGCAAAACGATTCCTTGATGTGATAGGAAAGATAACTCCTATGGGGTCGACACCAAATTTGTTTTTAATATCTTTTGCAATTTGATCTACTGTAGCATAGTTGCCTTGGGCTCTTGCTACAACTGATTCAGTGATGCCTATTACATCCTTATCATTTATTTTGAAACCCTCTGAATTTGCTGCATCAATTACAGCATCAACAACTATAGTCTTTAGGTCATCGCCTTCGCGAATAATTGGTCCTCTAATGCCAATCGATTTTACACCTGTTTTTCTTTCCATACGTCCTCCAATATATTTATTACACGAGTATTATACTATAATTTGGATAAAAAATGTATTGATTTTTAGATTATTTATATTATAATTATACGAGGTATAATGTGTATCAAGGAGGGTAAAGAATTGAAAAAGTTTTCTAAAGTTTTGGCGGTTATAGTTTCATCTATTTTAGTAGTTATGAGTTTAGTTTCATGTGGAGGCAGTAATACTGCAACTTCATCAAACAAAAAAAGTGAAATTTTCATTTTGAATTTTGGTGATTATATGGCAGAAGAAGCTATACAAGTGTTTGAGAAGGAAACAGGCATTATAGTTCATCAAGATTTATTTGAAGCAAATGAGGAAGTTATACCAGTTATAGAGAGTGGAGCAAAATATGATGTCATATGTATCTCTGATTACTGTATAGAGAGAATGCTTGATAGAGACTTGTTACAACCAATTGATGCAAGCAAAATTCCTAATTTGTCTAATATAAATAAGGGAAAGTTAGATTTGCTTTCTGTGTGTGACCCAGGAAACAAGTATGCAGTTCCATATTTCTGTGGTTCTATGGGTATATTCTTCAATAAGACAAAACTCGACGAGATGAAAGTTGAGTATCCAACTAGTTGGGCAGATTTATTTAATCCAGAACTTAAAGGTGAATTGCTCATGCAGAGTTCGGTAAGGGACCTCTATACTGTAGCGCTTAAGATGCATGGTTTTTCAGTTAACTCAACTAACAAAGAAGAACTGGATATATGTACAGAAGATTTTATAAAGCAAAAACCTTATGTACAAGGATATATGACTGATCAAGTTAAAGAGAAGATACTATCTGGAGAAGCAGCAATTGCGCCAATCACAAGTGGAGATGTGCAATATGTGTATCTTGAAGGTGGCAGTGATGAATACTGCTTTGTAGTTCCAAAGGAAGGAACGCAGATGTTTATAGATGCATGGTGTATACCTAAAAATGCCGAGAATGTTGATAATGCACATAAGTTTATAGACTATATGTGTAGAGAAGATGTTGCTAAACTAAATGCAGAATATGTAGGTTATGAGACTGTAAATGACAAAACTCCAGATGAAGAATTTTTATTTATGAAGCAAAAAGAAGGAGCTTTTGTAGACTATAGCAATGGTAACTATGAACTTGAGAGAGATGTTGCAGATGCCATAAGATATTATACAGATGGATATAATAGAATAAAGGCTTCATAGATGACGACAAATTGGTTTTTATATAACAAAAGAAAGAATTTTAAAGAAATAGCACAGAAGTTTGGGATCACAGCTCTTACTTCTGTGATTTTATGTAATAGAGAAATTTATGATGATGAAGAAATTAAAAAGATACTTTCAGAAGATGTAAACGATTTAAATGATGCAAGTTTGATGCCAGATGTTGATAAGGCATCTGATATTTTGCACACATACATAAGTAAAAAAAAGAGCATAAGAATAGTTGGAGACTATGATATAGATGGAGTATGTTCTACATATATATTATATGATGCTATAAAGAGACTCGGTGCAAATGTTTCATATGCAATACCAGATAGAATTTCTGATGGCTATGGTATAAATAACGGAATAATTGAAAAGGCTATAAATGATAGAATAGACTTGATAATTACTTGCGACAATGGTATTGCAGCAGCTGAACAGATATCTTATGCAAAGAAAAAAAATATAGAAGTAATCGTGACGGATCATCATGACATATCCGAACTTCCAAAAGATGCTGCAGCGATTATCAACCCAAAGAGAAAAGATGTGGAAAACCCATATCCATTTGAAAATATCTGTGGCGGTGTTGTGGCATGGAAGTTTATGATGAGATATTATGAACTATATGAAGACGATAAGAAATTTATAATAGAACAATATCTTGAATTTGCAATGCTTGCGACTATTGGAGACATAATGCCGCTTGTAAATGAAAACCATATCATAGCGAAAATTGGTTTAAAAAAAATTCTCAGTACTAAAAATCAAGGTTTAAAAAAATTACTTGAAGTTACAGGAATAGATTTTGATAAAAAAGATATCACGACATACCATGTAGGTTTTATAATTGGACCGCTTATAAATGCAGCAGGAAGAATGGACAAAGCCACTTTAGCGCTCAAACTTTTTTTGTCAGATGATGCTAATGAGATTGATGAGATAGCAAAGTTGTTGAAAGATTTGAATGATGAAAGAAAAACAATGACAGAGAACGGAACTAAGCTCGCGATTGATATGATAGAGTCAAAATATAAAGACGATAAAGTTATAGTTATATTTGCTGAAGAACTTAAAGAGCAAGTTGCAGGAATAGTAGCTGGAAGAATAAAAGAAAAATATAATAAGCCAACTATAATATTGACGAATACTATGGAGAATGATGAGGCAAAAGCAAGCTGTAGGTCAATTGATACATATGATATTTTCGAAGCATTAAGTGTTCATAAGGAAATGTTTTCAAAGTTTGGTGGTCATAGATTAGCCGCAGGGTTTTCAATGGCAAAAAATGATATAGATAAATTAAGAACTTTGCTTAATTCAGAGTGTAAACTTACGGACGATGATTTCATATTAAAAATTCATATAGATGCTGAGTTTCCATTTTATTGTTTTGACTTAAATCTAATGAATGAATTGATGAGACTTGAACCTTACGGACAGAGTTTTCAGACTCCATTGTTTGCAACTAAAGATGTAAAATGTAACATCAAAAATGTGTATGGAATTAATAAAAATGTAATTAAGCTTTCTCTATCTAAGGACAGCAAAGAGTTAATAGCTGTGGCATTTACAGAATTTGATGCCATAAAGGATAGACTAGATAAAAAAGACTTGATTGATATAGTTTACAAGCCTAAAATCAATGAATTTAGAGGGCAAAAGTCAATAGAAATAAATGTTGTAGAATATAGGTAAATTTACATTATTTTATTGATTTTTTGCTTAAAAAATGGTTGAAATAATCTTACACATATTATATAATATACTATGCATGCCATAAGGTGTATTCTTTATTTATTATGAGGTAAATTGTATGAAGTTAAAGAAGAGTGTTGCCATTTTGACAATATTTGCAATGCTTATAAGTATGATTTCTATAAGTTTTGCCGATCCTACAACGGATTTCCATACAGGTCCACTTCCTGGTGAGACAGAAGAAGGAGCTGCAACTGGTCCGGAAGTTGTAGAGTATTATGTTTACAAGGATGACAGAAATATTGCCCCTGGAAGTCTTACTGGAGATGTTGATCTCAACACAGTAGGAAGAGGATTATTTTATGATGGAACAGATTTCTATTTTTATGTAGACACTGGCGTCATGGCCACAAATTATATGTATACAATAGAGGGTGATAGATTCTTCTTTGGAGAAGATGGCAAGATGGTTAAAGATCAGATGGTTAACTACAATGGAGAATTATATTACTTTGATGTAAATGGAGCAATGTTTAAAAACCGTTGGTATTCGCAAGAAGAGTTTGATGAATCAGACAATGTATTTGTTTATACAGATTATTATTTTGGACCAACAGGAAGAGCATACAGAGCACCAGATGGTGGTACAGGACTAGTTGTAAAAACAATAGATGGACAAAAGTATGGCTTCAATAATGATGGCGAAAAATTAGAAGGCTACTGCGATCAAAATGGTGTAATAATGGATCCTACACTTGATCCAGCATATGCAGATTGCATATATTATTTTGATCCAGAAGAGAATGGTGCAGCAGCTACTGGATGGAATTTCTATGAAGGTTCAGTTAGAGGCGATGAGTATGATGAGAATGAAGAAATAGTTTTATATTTCGATGAAAAGACTTGTAGAAAGGTTGCTGCCAGAGCAAGTTATGCAGAACAAGGTAGATGTGTAAGCAGAATTATTGATGGTCAAAGATATATGTTTGACGTCAATGGTGTTAGAAAGAATAGTTGGTATGTAAATGAACCTGGTAGAGCAACGAATTCCAACTCAAAATATTTTAGTGATGAGATGGATGGATATCTTCAAAAAGGTTGGTTTAAAGCAGTGCCTGGTAGTTTCTCTGCAGCAGGAGATGACCTAGTTCTTGAAGTAAATAAAAAGAGACATAAAGATGATGAAGACTGTTGGTTCTATGCAGGTAAGAATGGTAATGTTTTAAAGAAGACAATAAGAAAAATTGGAGAATACATATATGCATTTGATGATGATGGGGTTATGCAGTCAGATGCATTTGTAAAAGTTAAGAATGGTGCATTTATAAAATCTTATAACACAGATTATTTGACTAGAGCTAATATAGTATTTGATCCGCTTGAATATGGTGGAAATGCGGATCCTTATGTAAATGATAATACAGCAGATTCCTCTGACCATCTTTATAAGGAAAAAGGAATTTTAAGAGTGGCCGACGGAGAGCAGTGGATGTTCTTTGTGGGAGAATATGAAGGTGAAAGCAAAGAGGGTTCACAGGTTAAGCAAAATAAGCAAGTTAAGATAGAGTTGAGAGATGCAGATATATTCTTTATTCAAAATGGTGTTGGCGGATACTGTAAGGCAGGAGAGAGTGATCTCGGAGATATGTCTATAGTTGTTGAGAGAAGTAACACTTATATCCAAAATGGTGTAGTGTTGAGACCAGATCCAGAGGATAATGATTATGGCATAGTAAGATATCGTGCTAAGAAGAAATCATGGTCTTCAAGTGACCCTGTTCTTAATTACCAAAATAAAGAGATACCAGCATCTTCGTTGACAGAATATTTCATATTCTATGTTGTTAATTCAAAAGGAAGTCCAATTACAGCAAACAACAAGGTATTTAAAGATAAAAATGGTAGTTATATATACGTAGGACCTAATGCTGAGTTTATTGGGTATTATCCATATCAAGGCAAATATTTTTCTAATACACCAGGCAATCTTGTAGATGAAGATGGAAATTCGGTGCCA
>JAFXWR010000296.1 GCA_017542725.1 Lachnospiraceae bacterium
AGGAGTAATGGATGGTGTAGGTTGTTCTACCTTAGTAGCTAATGTAGCAAAAGCTATTGCAGATTTAGGGCTAAAGGTTTGTGTTGTTGACACAAGTATTAAGCATCCTATACAAGATATTCTGTTAAATACAGATTATAGAAATAGAGTACCAGAAGAGTCTAATCGTTTAGATTGGTTTGATATGCCCTTTACGAAACGTTCTGTTTTGCATGAGAGCAAATTGAGTAGTGGTATTTCTGTATTATCTTTCTTTGGAAAGAATAGAGGTATTATAGATATTCTTTCTACTAATGATAATCCAGAGTTAGTAGATATAGCTTTTACTGAATTACATAACAAATTTGACCTTATTTTAATAGATTGTTGTGATGAAGATACTGCGGTTAATACCGCAGCATTACAGCAAGCGCAACACGTTATTCAGGTTTGGACAGATACAACAGGTGTAGTTAATAATATTGATAACTTTATCAATAATTGCGCTACATTGTCTTGTCCTTTGGATAAGATGAGAAATGTTGTATATAGTCAGGTTATGGATGATATTATTGGTAGCTTGGACGATATGTTATCACAGTATCGTTTAACAAAGTTAGCAAGTAATACTTTTTCTAAGGATATTAGAAGAGTAAGTGTATTGAATAAGCCTTTGTATCAGTATACAAGTACTGAGCCAGATATTATTGAATATACAAATTGTGTCATTCAAGTAGCTTGCCATATTCTTAATATTCATGATGATGAAGAGAATTTGCCAAAAGGTACAATTACTTCACAAGATATTATGGATGGAAAAGTTGAGGGTACTTATCATAAAGAGTTAAAAGATTACAATGATAAATTAGCTGAGAGTACGGATACCGTTGTTGTTGCGCCTAAGAATATGCATGAAGCAGACGCTACGTTAAAAGCCTTGAAAGAGGGTAAAACTCTAACAGAAGTTACTGAAGATGATTTTGCGTTTAAACCAGTTGAGAGTAGTGAAACACCTACTCCAGAAGAAGAAGAAACTAAGGACTCCGAAGAAGTAGCTACGGATGCAAAGACAGATACAGAGGAAAAAACCGAGGAAAAAGCAGAACCCACCGAAGAGTCTAAAGAGGATGTTAAAGAGGAACCTAAGAAAGAAAAGAAAGAGAAACGAGGTTTCTTTGGACGTAAGAAGAAAGATAAAGAGTCTAAATAAAGGGATTTGCTTGGAGCAAGTAGCTTAATTTAAGTGAGCGGAGGTATTTAAATGCTTAGTTTAACACAAGTTTTTAGAGCGCAACAAAAATATGGTGTATCTACGGTATATTCTGATAAAGAGACTGTATCTTATGAGGTATACCTTATTAGTTGTCGTAGAATGTTGACAGATAAAACGCCTACTGATTATTATTCATGGGACGTTAAGCGTCAGAATGATTTTACAGATAATCTTATTGTAAATTATGTAAGAAATAACGTAAAAGCCGTAGAAGGATTTATGGCAGAAAGTGGCGATATTCTGCAGGACGAATTGATAAATAGATTGAGAATAGATATTGTTGATTTCGGTATTTTGCGTGAAGCTTTAGAAGATGATAGTATTCAGGAAATACAGATTAACGATGCAAAGACAATTTGGGTAGTTCGTGGTGGTAAGTCTGAGCCTTTCTTGGATAAACAAGGTAAACCTTATCAATTTGTTAATGACGCAGAGCTACACGCAACTATTGATAGATTGATTTATAATCCTGATGGTTCAACACCACGTATGACTAAGGTTAATCCTTTGTTAAATACAAGAACCGCTGGTAAAGGTTATCGTTTGTCAGCCGTAGATGGTTCAGCTATTACACCTGATAGTAAGGTAGGTTTTGATTTTCCTTGTACTTCAGTTACAATTCGTAAATATGCACCTAGTATGCTGACATTCGTAGATTTCGAGAAGTTTGGAACATTAACACCTGAGATTTCAGATTTCTTACGATTTTGTGGTAGAGCCAATATTCGTTTGGCTTGCGTAGGTCCTACATCTTCTGGTAAGACAACACTACTTAATGCGATATGTTGGGAAGTTGACCCTGAGTTAAGATTGTTGCTTATTCAGAACCCTACTGAGATTATGATTTATAATCGTGTAGAGGAAACTGGAGCAAATAGAAGAAATGCACTTCATTGGGAAGCACAAGATTTACCACCAGAGGCAGCAGCCGACCCTACAACACCTACAATGGCTAATATGATTGCTCATACATTGCGTAATACACCTGATGTTATCGTACCCGGTGAGGTGCGTACACCTGATGAGTTCTATCAGATGAACAGAGCATTAAAAACAGGTCATAGAGTATTGACAACATGGCATGCTTTGGACGGTCCTGACGCTATTGATAGAGCAAGTACCGAGTTAGCAACAAAAGGTGGTAGTGTAAGTGAACACGCAAGGTCATTGGCACAATCATTTGATATTATTATTTCTCAGCAGAAACTTGGTGATGGTTCTCGTAAGGTTATGAAGGTAGAAGAAATAACAGGTAAGATGATTGATGGACGTGCTGAAACAAAGACATTGTTTGAGTTCAAACTTACGGGTAAATCTGATAAAGACCCTGTTACAGGTAAGGTTACAAAGATTTATGGTTATTTCCAACAGGTAAGTCCTTTGAGTGAAAAACTTATACAGTTGTTCTATTCTGTAGGTGTTACAAGAGAAGAAATTAAACAGTACATAGATGTACCACCTGTAAGAGAAGGTCAGACTAATTTGCCAAGTCAAATTAAGTTGATGGAAGAGCAGAAGAAACAAG
>JAFXWR010000297.1 GCA_017542725.1 Lachnospiraceae bacterium
AAGGAAGAAACAATAACTGTTGAAGAAAGTCTACTTGAAAGAATGTATTTCAATACATCTCCTATTTATGGTTTCAGAGTATCACCAGATAACAAATATCATATTATAGAGGACAATGGAAAATTGATGGTATATCGTCCTAATGATTACTCTGATACTGTAAGTGAATCAAAATATTCGAGTAAATAATACATAAGAGACTAAAAGAAATGAGACTAAAAGAAATGAAAGAATACTACTGCAAAATTAACGATAAGAAAATGAATAGAATTTGTATCTTATCAAGATTGATGCGAATAGTACCTATAGCATTGTTTATAGTGTCAGCAATACTAACTGTAGTAGGGCTAATTATAAGAGAAAATGGTATGACACATACTACAATAAGTAACATAATGGGGTACACATCTATTATTATGGCTGTTATTATGATGCTTTGGGTACTTCTGAAGCAACTCTTTGAGGGTTATATAGAGACTGTCATACCAACTTATATAAGTAATCAAGCACTTCATGAACTCACTATAGGGTTACCAGACAAAGCATGGTTTGAAGTGTGGGAACACGAGAAATGGGGGAAAACTAAGAATGGCAGCAGATGAAAGAGAAAAAGAACTTACAATAAATAAGCTTAAACATCTAGCAGGAAAGTTTGAACGAAGCGAAAGACTTGGTATCACAGAACAGGAAGTTAAAGTTGACGAATATGACTATTGGGCTATTACAAAGGCAGTTGAAATGCTAGAGAAGAAAGCTACACAGACTTAAATTTTGTTTTAAATTTAGATGTTGTAAAACAGTTAAGATATAAGTAGCTTGTGAGCATTCAAGATGGAGAGTTGTGAATAACAACTCTCTATATTTTTTGCAATTTTTTAATTTTGTTATTGACATATAGAGTTAAAAAGACTATAATACAGATATAGTCAAATTGACTTTATACAAAACCTATAAATTAAAGAAAGAAGGCATTTAAAATGTGACTTGCCACTATTATTAATTCATTACTTGAAACAGACCTTTACAAGTTTAGTATGGGTCAGGCTATTTATCATCAGTTTCCAGATTATATGACAACATGGACTTTTAAGTGTCGTAATAAGGACGTTTTCTTTACAAAGGAAATGGTAGAGGAAATTAAGGAACAGATTAAGCATTATTGCACACTTTCTTTTACTGAGGATGAACTTCAGTATCTTGATAAGATTGCTTGGTTGAAGGGCAATTATATTGATTTTCTTCGTATTTGGAGACCTCGTTTTGAAGACTTTACAATAACTACAGATGCAGAGTGTGGACTTGCCATTGAAACAAAGGGTACTTGGCTCAATACATCTATGTATGAGATTCCAACCCTTGCTATTGTTAATGAAGTATATTTCAGAATGCAGTACAACTATGATGAACTTATTAACAGTTTCAAGGAGCGTCTTGATGCTAAGTTTGAGAAACTTCATGACAATGTTTGGTACGCTGGAACATTTTCAGAGTTTGGACTTAGACGTAGACTTTCAGCAGAAGCACAGGAACTTGCAGTACAGAAGTTCACACAGTTGAATGATAATTACAAGTGCGTTTCTAAGTTCATTGGTACTTCTAATGTATATCTTGCAAGGAAGTATAATGTAACACCAGTAGGAACAATGGCTCATGAGTGGATTATGTGCGTAGGACAGGGTAATCATAAGTTGAATCCTGCATACTCTAACTGGTTTGCATTTGATGCTTGGGTTAGGGAGTATGGTGTACTTAATGGTATAGCACTTACAGATGCTATTACAACAGATTGTTTCCTTAGAGATTTCCAGCTTACATTCGCTACACTGTTCTCAGGTGTAAGACACGATTCAGGTGACGCTATTGAGTGGGGTGAAAAGATTATCAAGCATTATGAGAAACTTGGAATTGACCCTAAGACAAAGACACTTCTGTTTAGTGATAGTCTTGATTTCGAGAGAGCAGATAAGATTGGTAGACATTTCAGAGATAGAACAAATGTAGCATTTGGTATTGGTACATATTTATCTAATGATACAAATGTACATCCACTTAATATCGTTATGAAGACAACTGCTTGTAACGGATGGGATGTGGCAAAGATTTCAGATACAGAGGGTAAAGGAATGTGTAAGAATCCTGAGTATGTTGATTATCTTAAGAAACAGATTGAGTGGCGTATGAAACATGAAAAGGTAAGTTAAGAGGACTATAGTTTAATGTCAAATTTCTATTTAGTATGTGGCATTAGCGGTGGCGGTAAAACTACTTTAAGTAAGAAGATTTTACAGAAGAATCCTACCTTGAAAGTGTTTGATGTTGATAAGTATTATGAAAAAATCAACGGTGATGAATGTAATCATACAAATGCTTTTGAGGTATGGATTACTTTATATCAAGATTTACATAAGAGTGAACTTGCTAATGAGGATGTTTTACTTACAACTAATGCTTTAACAGTAAGTAATCGTAGACAATTTGTAGATTGGTTTCCAAGTTTTCAACATCATATCCTTTGGGTAACTGCGCCAAAAGAGAAATGTTTAGAGGGTAATAAACAACGCAGAAGGCAAATGCCAGAGGAACAGTTGTTGAATGATTGGGATAGAATGGAATTTCCTAATGCTAATGAACTTGGATGGGAGAGTATTACGCAAATTACAAATTGTTGGGATAATGAGAATTATATTATTTTCAGCTTAAAAGGTGATATTACACAGTTATTGGAAATTTAACTTGAATTATTGTAACTTATATGTTAATATTATTTTAGTTAAGAAGTATATTATTTTTAAGGAGTTGTAATATGAAGTTTATTACAGATACAAATAATCAGTTAAGTTTTCATACGGTAGCTTATGAGGAAGACATTAAGATGTGCGAGTGTAGGGTAAATGTATCTGAGGATGGAAAGCATTGGACCATATCATCTTGGTATGCTACTAAGGGTAATAACCATAAAGGGTATGGTAAGGCTACATTAAAAGCTTGTCTTAATGAAATATATAGAGTTTATGGCTTACCTACTTGCGTAGACTATATTTGGAATGGTGCTAATAGTTACGTTATAGATTGGTTAAATAATCATTTTGGTGCTATTAGTAAGTGTCCTATTGCGGTACAAAAATATGCGTGTGATGATGATTGGGATTCACACATATATATTTTGAATAAAGATAAAGTGTTGAATTATTTTGAATTGGTTTCATAAGGAGAGTGTTGATATGGCATTTGATGCAAAAGTTGAACTTAATCGTATTATTGAATGGATTAGAAATTGGTTTGAGAAAAATGGACCTACTGCAAAGGCAGTAATTGGTATTTCCGGGGGTAAAGACTCCACTATTGTAGCTGCTTTATGTGTGGAAGCATTAGGTAAAGATAGAGTGGTAGGTGTACTGATGCCAAATGGAGACCAAAAAGATATTGATGACGCACTTAAAGTAGTAGAACATTTGGGTATTGAGTATCATATTATTAATATTAAAGATACCTGTAATGCAATACATAAAGAACTT
>JAFXWR010000298.1 GCA_017542725.1 Lachnospiraceae bacterium
AGTAGTGTTTATGGAAAATAATTTTGAAAAACAAGCAGAAATAGTACTTTATCATACCGATAACAGTGACATATCGGTAAATGCTATAATTAAGGATGAAACTATATGGCTGACACAAAAGGCAATGGCTGATGTATTTGGGTGCAGCAGCGATAATATTTCTTTACACTTAAAGAATATATATAATGAGGGGGAACTTGATAAAGATTCAACTACCGAGGAATCCTCGGTAGTTCAAAAAGAGGGCAACCGTGACATAAAAAGGACACAAAACTTTTATAATTTGGATGCTATAATTGCTGTGGGATACCGCGTAAATTCCAAAGAAGCCACTAAATTTCGTATATGGGCAACATCAATATTAAAAGAATACATAAAAAAAGGCTATGTATTAAACGATGAAAAATTGAAAAAAGGTGCTAATATATTTGGAAAAGATTATTTTAGAGAGTTATTAGAAAGAATTAGATCAATTAGGGCAAGCGAACGGAGAATATGGCAACAAATAACAGATATTTTTGCTGAGTGTAGTATTGATTATGATAAAGATTCAGATATAACTAAAGAGTTTTATGCAACAGTACAAAATAAATTTCATTATGCTATAACAGGTAAAACTGCTCCAGAGATTATTGTTGAAAATGCTGACCACACAAAAGAACATATGGGACTTAAAACTTGGAAGAACTCGCCAGATGGGAGAATTTTAAAATCAGATACTGTTGTGGCAAAAAATTATTTACAACTTGATGAAATAAGAAGGTTAGAAAGATTGGTAGCAGGATATTTTGACTATGTAGAAGATATTGTAGAAAGAGAAAACACTTTTACGATGAAAGAGTTTGCAGCAAGTGTGAATGAATTTATAAGTTTTAGAAAATATGATGTATTAAAAGATAAAGGTAAAGTTACTAGAGAAGATGCTAATAAAAAAGCATATAATGAGTATGATGTATTTAACAGAACTCAAAAACTTGATTCAGATTTTGATAAGTTTATTAAAAATAATAAATTAGTTTAATAGTGATAAGAGAGATATGTTATGATTTATATGTTAGATACAAGTATTTGCATTTACATAATTAAGAAAAAACCTGTCAAAGTACTGGATAAGCTTAAAAGAATCAAAAATGATAGCATTTGCATTTCAAGTATTACTTATAGTGAATTGCTATATGGGGCTTACAAGAGTGAGAATGTGGCTAAAAACTTACTTGCACTTACTATGTTTTTGTCAAATATTGATATATTGCCGTATGATGAAAGTTCATCAATTGATTATGGAATGTTAAGGGCAAAGGTAGAAAAAAGAGGAACGGCGATAGGCTCACTTGATATGTTAATTGCTGCTCATGCAGTAGAAACAAAGTCAATACTTGTTACAAACAATGTAAAAGAGTTTGAACGAATTGAGCATTTGAAGGTGGAAAAATGGGTGTGAGAGACGAGAAGATTTCATAAAATTTTCACTTACACAAAAAAATTTAATTTGTTATAATGGTGGTATATTTTAGAAAGGATAGGTTGTTGGTTGTAAAATCTAAGATTTAACAACAGCATAGAAATTAATATGAAAAGAAAAATTTGTGGCATTTTAATACTAGTTGCTATGTCATTACTTGCATCATGTACAAATACTAAGGTTGCTTCAACTAATCAAAATGTTGAAGAAACAAAAAAAGAGGAAGTCGCAGAAACCGTAGAGGCAGTAAAGGCTTCGGACTACGTTGAAGGTATTGCGAATAAAAACATTGACCCAAAAATATACCTTGATTACGAGGCTGGAATAAATGCAAAAGTTTATAAATGGATTAAAAGTGACGATGGTAAATATTATACATTTGCATATATTGATGAGAGCGGTGAGCCTGTAAAATCAGCCGAAGCTGCTATCAATGTCGGAGCAAACAATAAAGAAAGTATCGACAACGGCAAGAGTGGCAACGGATCACAAGGTGGAAGAGCCGAAGGCGGTATGCCAAATGCTATGCCGGGCGGCATGATGGAAATGATGAGAAAAAATGCTGAGGTGCTAAGAGGTGTATACATCAATGCTAACATTACAAATTTAAATTACCAAACGATGCTTATCTATGCGCCAGCAGAATATTTTGATGTTGACGAATCTGGAAATGTAACAAGTATAAATTATGAAAATATTAAAAATGGTTACACTGCAAAAACTGCTCCGATAGTATTTCTAAATGAATGCGGTGGTTGGAGGTCAAGCTCTCCAAGATCATGTGAGACATCATACATTGATGAAGGTTTCGTGTATGTGACATGCGGAGCAAGAAGTCGTGACGCAATGAATGATGACAATACTCTTCATACAGGAAAAGCTCCTATGCAAATGGCAGATTTAAAATCAGGTGTTATAGAACTTAGGGCAAATGACAAAGTAATTCCTGGCGATAAAGATAAAATAATTTCTATCGGTACTTCTGGCGGTGGACAGATGAGTTCAATATTTGGTGCGTCAGGTGACATGAAAGAGTATTATCCATATATGTATGATGCTGGCACACTTGGTGTTACAAAAAATTCAGATGGAACTTATGATAGTGCATTTAAGGACAGCATATTTGCAGCTCAAAATTATTGTCCGATAGCTGACATTGAAAATGCAGATTTAGCTTATGCTTGGTGGTGGGTAGACTTGGTTGATGATGGCGGTATTTACAATGGTAAGATAACTGATTTTGAGAAAAGACTTCAAGAGTTGGAAGCAAATGCATATATTGAATATTTAAATTCTCTGAAGCTAAAAGATGAAGCTGGAAATGATTTAACTTTGACTGGACTTAGAAGTGGAAGTTACTATGATGCTATATTAAATAATATTTCTGAAGCATTAAATCAATATGTTGCAAATGGTGAGCTTGATGTCGAAGAAACTGATGATAATAAATCTTGGCTTACAAAAGATAAAGATGGAAATTATATTGTGACAGATTTAAAAGGATTTATGATAGGTACTGGACTCGTAAGTAAGAGAAATAAAGCAATCCCAGGATTTGATGCTAAAGATAAATCAGCAGAAAACAATGCATTTGGCAAACCTGAGGATGATACAGTGCATTTTTCTAAATCAGTTGCAACTATTATGAAGAATAATTATGAAGAGTTGTCAAAACTTGATGGATTTAACAAGGAATATGTTGACTCATATATAAAAGATGCACTTGATGGAGAAAATGCTGATTACATTGCAAATCAAACGCATTTACTAAATGCTACACACATATTACTTGGATATGACGGTCTAAAAACTGTGAACCCAGTAAAATATTATAGAAATAGAAGTGGCACAGCAGATCAACATACATCATTTGGAATAGGATTTAACATACTTACAGCAGCGAGAATGCAGGGAATTGATGTTGACTATAGCCTTGTATGGAATATGACCCACGGGTCAAATGAAGGAACGACGACAGGGACATTCATTGACTGGGTGAATAAGATTTGTAAGTGAACTAAGGGTATAATGTTTGCAAAATTTGTCTAATTGTGTATAATATAATTGTAGTACATTTTATACGAGGAGGGTAGTATATGGGATTATCAAATATGCAAAAAGATGACTTTAAATGGTATACAGAAAATTTTGATGAGTTATATAAGAAATACGGCAAAACTTTTGTTGTGATTAGTGGAAAAAAAGTAATTGGAAATTATCCTACGGAAGCTGAAGGGGTTCATTCAATGGATGATAAAAATATAGATTTCATTGTTCAAGAGTGCGCCCCAACTAAAGAGGAAATAATGGGTGTAGTGACAACTATGCATTTTATGTAAGGGGTTATAATGGCAATATTAAGTGAAAATTATGGAAAAGTAGTTGACAGAATCATTACAAGTGTGAAGATTAATGAATTGGAAATTGCAAGAGCATTATGGGATACTGGTGCAAATTGTTGTTGTATATCATATGATCTAGTTAAAAAGTTAAATTTAAAGCCCATAGGAGCTATGCCAATTGCGACTCCATCAGGTACTGCAATATATAATAAATATATGATTAATATAGAATTGTCAAATGGAACCTTACTCAATGATGTAACTGTATGTGAATCTGAAATAGGCGCACAGAAACTCGATTTAATAATAGGTATGAACATAATAAATAAAGGAGACTTTGCTATTAGTAATTTTAATAGTGAAACTAAGTTTTCTTTTAGAATACCAACTTCAGCAAATATTGAGTTATAGGATTAAGATTTAGGGCGTTTATAATAAAGTATGGTCGTAAGGCCTATTTTTATTATTTACCTAACTTTATAAATAAGGAGAAAACTATGAGAAAGATTATAGCATTTATAGCAATAACAATAATGATTCTAGATGTAATTGCTTGTTCTTCAAAAGCAAAAGATACTGGAAAATTTAGGGTTGTGGATGGCAAAGAATTATTTTATAATGGGGATGAGCAAATAATAGATAGATTAGTTACATTTGAAGGAGAAAAGTACTATATCAAAGAAGATGGGACAAAAGTTAAGAATGATTGGGCTATAATTGATAATGATGGTACGTATGCATATTTTGGTGCAAAAGGGATTATGGTGAAATCATCTTTATGGACAATAAATAATAACTTGTTTATATTTGATAACGATGGTAAATATGTAAACAATGGATTGACAAAATTTAATAATGATACATATTATGCAACAAAAGATGGATATTTATTAAGGAATCAATTTAAAATTATAGATGGTTCTGACTACTATTTTGACGAAAATGGAAAGCAAAAAATTATATCTACGCCATCATGGGTTAATAATGTTAATAATAATGGGTTAGGCGATTTGCAGTCAGGCTACTATTATTTAGATGAAAAAGGCCAAAGAGTGAAAAACACTTGGGTAGATAAATATTATTTGCAAGATACTGGATTAATGGCAACAAACAAATGGATAGGTACTGGGGAAAGCAGGGTGTATGTTGGAGCAGATGGAAAGAAAGAAACAGATTATAAAGAAGTAGTTAAGTTAGTAAAAGATATATTGAGCACGTCAAATAATACTGCAAACAAAGATATTAAGGAAACATGGAAATTGGATTATTATGTAGATAAATTTGGTGATGATATATCTGAGAAGTATATTTCTGGTATCTTTGATGGTAAGTTTAATAATAATATATTTAAGAATCAAGATTGCGAGTTTAAGTTTTTGATAGGAAAAGATTATATAGATATGATGATGTTTGAATATGGTACTAAACAGTTTGAAAATCAAATCGCAACATTAGATGTAAACATCAAGAATCAATATGGACTTGTTCTTGAATGCAAAGGTTATTTTGATATGGATAGAATGAGTTTTGATAGTGCTGGAACAGAGTTTTTACTTAATGCACTTAAGAATCCTGGCAATATTAAAATTTTAGTAGATTCAGACGATGTTAATATTAATAAGTATTTAGTAGAAATACAAAGTGATAATTTTGCAACTATTTATGCAAGTTTGAGTTAAAACTAATTAATAACTTAAAAAGAAGCCATTTTTGGCTTCTTTTTTATTCTCCTAGATAAGAAGACTTTATAACCGGGTCATTTAACAATTCTTTTGGATTTCCTTCTTTAACAATCTTACCTGTCTCAAGGACATAAGCTTTACTTGCTATTGATAGAGCCTTTTTTGCATTTTGCTCAACAAGTAAGATTGACACACCTTCTTTATGAACTTCTTGTATTATGTCAAAAATAGTATTTACATAGATAGGAGAGAGTCCCATCGATGGCTCATCAAGGAAGAGAAGTTTTGGTTTTGACATAAGTGCTCTTCCAACTGCAAGCATTTGTTGTTCGCCACCAGATAGAGTTCCTGCAAGTTGCTTTGACCTCTCTTTTAGTATTGGGAATTTTTTATAAACATTTTCTAAACTCTCATCAATCTCATCTTTAGAATTTCTTGTAAATGCTCCAAGTTTAAGATTTTGAAGTACTGAAAGTTTTGCGAAAATTCTTCTTCCTTCAGGTACATGTGCTATACCACTATACACTAACTTATGATTTAAATGGTGAGAAATATCTTTTCCATCATACTTTACTTTACCAGTTTTAAGTGGAACTATGCCAGTTAAAGTTTGGAGGATGGTTGTTTTACCTGCGCCATTTGCTCCAATCAAAGTTACTATATCACCTTCGTCTACTGTGAAACTAATATCTTTTACTGCATGTATCATACCGTAGTATACATTCATTTTTTTTACATCTAATAAAGTCATTTTATTCTCCGAGATATGCTTTGATAACTTCTTTATTTTTTAAAACTTCATTTGTCTCACCTTGAGCTAAAACTTTTCCGAAGTTTAGGACAGTAAGTTCTTCGCATATTCCTTTTACGAGTTTCATATCGTGTTCTATCAATAAAACTGTCATATTGAACTTATCTCTTATAAGTCTAATAGTATTCATAAGTTCTTTAGTTTCATTTTCATTCATACCAGCAGCAGGCTCATCGAGTAATAAAACTTTTGGATTGGTTGCTATGGCACGAGCTATTTCAAGTTTTCTCTGTTTGCCGTATGGAAGATTAGCCGACTTCATCATAGCATCATTTTCAAGATTAAATACTTTAAGTAGTGCCATTGCCTCTTCATCCATAAGTGCTTCATATCGGTGGTATCTTGGAAGTCTAAGTATACCTGAGATGGTCGAATATCTGTATTTGTTTTGAAGAGCGATTTTTACATTATCATGAACTGTAAGTTTATGGAAAAGTCTTATGTTTTGGAAAGTTCTTGCTATTCCCATCTTATTGATTTCAATAGTATTCTTTCCGTTGATTTTATTTACTCCATTTAACATTATAGTGCCACTTGTTGGTTTATATACACCAGTTAATAGATTAAATATAGTAGTTTTGCCAGCGCCATTTGGTCCTATAAGACCATAGAGTTCGTTTTCTCTTATTGATAAGTTAAAGTTCTCTACTGCGTGAAGACCGCCAAATTGAATTGAGAGGTTTTTAACAGAGAGCATAATATTTTCTTTCATCTATTCGCCCTCCTTGATGAATTTTTTTAGTGTGACCGCCTTTAGATTTTTAATTATTGGAAATTTATTTTTTAAAACTTCCATATATTGTTTCATCGCTGGAGCAGATGTAAATATCATAACAACTATCAATACGATAGAATAGATAAGCATTCTGAAATCTGAAAGTCCTCTAAGCATCTCAGGCAGAAGAGTTAAAACTACTGCAGCAATTATCGAACCTCTGATTCTTCCCATGCCACCAAGAACTACGAATACAAGAATTGTTATAGACATATTGTATCCGAAGTTTTTTGGAAGAGCAGTGAGAGTGGTTAAGTTGTGCGCATATAGAACGCCAGCAACACCAGCCATACTACTTGCTATTGTAAATGCTATGAGTTTATACTTTGTAGCACTTATTCCAACTGATTCGGCTGCGATAAGATTGTCGCGAAGTGCTTTTATATTTCTACCAGTTCTTGAATTTACTAAGTTTAAAATTATCGTTACTACTATAATAAGTAGTATTACACCTGCTGTAAATGAAGAGTAGTGCGGAGTGCCGGTTATTCCTTGAGCACCTTTTATAACTACAAATCCTTTATCTGATAAGCCAAGTGCCATTGTATTTTTAAGTGAAAAGTGGGCTCCGTTCTCGTCAAAGCCAAGATAAATTGCATTTGCAATATTTTTTATAATTTCACCGAAAGCAAGAGTGACAATAGCAAGGTAGTCGCCTTTAAGTCTTAAAACTGGAATACCGATTAAAAGACCTGCAAAACCTGCAGTGACTGCTCCGATAAGTATTGCAATGATAAATAAATATAATCCTTCAACACCAAGGAATTTCATATATCGTGTAAATACAGCACTAGTAAATGCACCCACACACATAAATCCTGCGTGACCAAGACTTAATTCGCCACTAATTCCGACGACTAAGTTAAGTGAAACTGCAAGTATTGAGTAAGTGCAAAATGGAACAAGTAAGCCATTTAAGAGTGAAGATATTTTCCCTTGAGAAGAAAGAATCATAACTACAGCATAAGCAATAATTATCATGAGATAAATGCTTAAATTGTATCTTGCTTTCTTTTGCCTTTTTAATTTGAAATAATCCATACTATACTTTCTCTATATTTGATTTGCCAAGTATTCCTGATGGCTTTACAAGAAGCATTATAATCAAAACTGAAAATACTATCGCATCAGATAACTGGGCAGAAATATATGCCTTAGATAAATTTTCAAGGACTCCGAGAATAAGTCCGCCTATAAATGCACCAGGTATAGAACCGATGCCACCGATAACGGCTGCAACGAATGCTTTGATACCAGGCATAGCACCTGTTGTAGGAGTTAGAGTTGGATAAGCTGAGCAAAGTAAAACTCCAGCAAAGGCAGCTAAAAATGATCCTATGGCAAATGTCATTGCTATAGTGCCATTTACATTTATACCCATAAGAGTACTTGCGCTTCTATCTTCAGAAACTGCAAGCATTGCTTGACCCATTTTTGTTTTATTGATAAATGTTGTGAGTGCAAGCATTATAACTATACAAAGAGCTATGGTTACTATACTTTCACTAGAAATTATAAGTTGTCCACCAAAGAGTTTTAGTGGAGGAATAGTAACAATACTCTTAAAACTTTTAGTATTTGCTCCAAATATAAGTAGTGCAATATTTTGCAAAAAATAAGAGACGCCAATTGCAGTTATAAGAACTGCGAGTGAGTTTGCCCCTCTTAGCGGTTTATAGGCAATTCTTTCTATAATAACACCTATAAATGTGCAAGCGATAGCTGCAAGCAATACGCTTATAATTGGATTAATACCCATTTGACTCATAAAAACAAAAGTGATGTATGATCCAATCATTAACACATCACCATGTGCAAAATTAAGCATTTTGGCTATACCATAAACCATGGTATAGCCAAGTGCTATAATTGCATATATTGATCCGAGACTAAGCCCGTTTACAAAATATGTTAAAAAATCCATAATTAATTTGCTAATGTATAAGCACCATCTTTGATTACAACTGCCTTTGGTGTCTTATTTGGTTCTCCATTTGATTTCCAGCTAATGCTATCACCAGTAAGACCTTTAAGTGTGATAGAAGTCATAGCTGATTTTACAGCATTGCAAATGTCTGAAACAGAACTTGCAGGTGTTACATTTGCATTCTCAATTGCGAGCTTAAGAGCATATGCACAGTCATAAGAGTCAGCTGCGAATTGGTTAGGAATCTCGCCATGTCTCTTTTGATACTCATTAACGAAGTTTACTGTTAAATCGTCAGTAGCATCTGCTGAGAATGGAGTAAGAAGCATAAGTCCTTCTGCGAGAGATTTGTCAAAATTCTCAAGTGTGAGGATACCATCCATACCATCACATCCGAAGAATGTTGGAGCATATCCCATTTGCTTAGCTTGATTTAATACAAGTGCAGCCTCTGAATAATAGAATGGTAAGAATACGAGGTCAGCATTTGCTGCTTTAAGTTTTGTAAGTTGAGTAGTGAAATCAGTTTTAGAATCTGCAGTGAATTGCTCTTCAGCAACTACTTCGAAATTTTTTCCAGCTGCTTCTTGCACGAATTTCTCATAGATACCTGTAGAGTATACATCAGATGCATCATAGATGATTCCTATTTTCTTTGCAAGGTTGTGACTGTCGATGTATTGAGCTGATGCGATACCTTGGTCAGGATCTGAGAAGCACATTCTGAATACATTTGGGTTTGCAGTACAATCAACTGCAGAACCAGATGGAGTAATTTGGAACATGTTGTCTGCGCCTGTCTTGTCTGCAACTGCAAGACAAGGTGATGAAGTAGTAGTTCCAATTAATAATTGCATACCCCAGTCTTTAAGTGAGTTGTAAGCATTTACAGCTTTCTCAGCATCGTGTTCGTCGTCGGCAAAGCGGTATTCAACTTGATAACCATTAAAACCACCATTTGCATTGATTTCATCTATAGCTATTTTAATTCCATTTTGTACAGCTTGTCCATATACGGCTGCACCTCCAGTTATAGGTCCAATACCACCAACTTTGAATACTTGTGGTGCCTCTGTTGCTGCAGCAGTACTTTCTGCAGTAGTGTTTGTAGCTTGCTTTTGTCCACATGCGAAAAGTGTAGTAGCAAGTGTTAAAGCAAGAAGTACAGATAAAAGTTTTTTCATATTATAAAATCCTCCTAAAAAGTTGTAGAATAAATATACTAAAAAATGGCATAAAAAACAATACTTGATATAACTTTTTGTTCAAAAGTATTATATAGGTATAACTAAAAGTTATATGCCTAAATGCTAATGTGTAGTATTAGCAAGCGGTTATAAAAAGTTATATGCTCTTAACCTATATAAATATTGAAATATTTGCTATAATAATAAACCTATGAACGTATTTGATTACATGGAAGAAAAGTGGAAAGAGAACGAAGCTCCGCTTGCATCTCGTATGAGACCAACCACACTTGAAGAGGTTGTAGGTCAGGAAGAAATAATTGGCGAGGGCAAGCTTCTTTATCGTGCGATAAAAGCTGATAAATTAAGTTCTATAATATTGTATGGACCTCCAGGTGTAGGGAAGACTACACTTGCGAAAGTAATTGCAAACACTACGAAGGCAAACTTCTATCAAGTTAATGCGACAACTGCAGGCAAGAAAGACATGGAAGCTGTAGTAGAAGAGGCTAAACAAAATATTGCAACTAAGGGAAGTAAGTCTATCTTATTTATAGATGAGATACATAGGTTTAATAAATCGCAGCAAGATTTTTTACTTCCATATGTGGAAGATGGAACAATAATTCTAATTGGTGCCACAACTGAGAATCCATATTTTGAAGTTAATAGTGCGCTCCTATCTCGTTCAAGAATATTTGAGTTAAAGCCGCTCAGTAAAGAAAATATTTTAACTTTGATACATAGGACATTTGAATCTGACAAGGGAGTAAAATCATTTAATGCAAAAATAACTGACGATGCAGCAGATTTTTTGGCTCGCGTTGCAGATGGAGATGCGAGAGCAGCATTAAATGCAATCGAACTTGCAGTTTTGACTACAGATAAAAATAAAGATGGTATTATCAATATAGATTTAAAAGTTGCAGAGGAGTGTATACAGAAAAAAGCTGTTCGATATGACAAGGATGGCGACAATCACTACGATACTATAAGTGCATTTATAAAATCACTTCGTGGTTCAGACCCTGATGCAGCACTTTACTATCTTGCAAAGATGCTTGCTGCTGGGGAAGATATAAAATTTATAGCAAGACGAATGATGATATCAGCATCAGAAGATGTTGGAAATGCAAATCCTATGGCAATATGTGTCGCTACATCAGCGGCTCAAGCGGTTGAAAGAGTTGGTCTTCCTGAGGCGAGAATCATCCTGGCACAAGCCGTAACTTATATTGCCTCATCTCCAAAGTCAAATGCTTCTTATCTTGGTTTAGAAAAGGCGATGGGGATAGTGAATGAAAAAGGAAATTTAACTATACCAAGTTATCTAAGAGGTACGCATAAGGGGGCAGAAAATCTTGGCCGCGGTATTGGTTATAAATATGCTCACGATTATCCAAATCACTATGTGGACCAGCAGTATTTGCCTGATGAGATAAAAGATGTGAAATTTTATGAGCCTACAGATATAGGCTATGAAGAAAAAATAAGAGAGTATTTTAAGAAGATAGGTAGAAAAAAATAGTATTAAATACGCTAAAATTGTGGCGATTTAGTTATTACATTATGTTGTTGAGTTTATAGCATTTTATGCTATAATTATATATATTAAATATATGTATATATATGTAGCATTTCCCGGATAGGGAGTGCTAGTTTTAGTATGAAAAAGATGTTTGGAGGTAAATATGTTAGTTACAACAAAAGAAATGTTTAAAAAAGCTTATGATGGAGGTTACGCAATTGGCGCTTTCAATGTCAATAACATGGAAATAATTCAAGGAATTACAGAGGCGGCTTCAGAACTCAAAAGTCCAGTTATACTTCAAGTTTCAAAAGGTGCAAGAGAGTATGCAAACCATACCTATCTTGTAAAACTCGTTGATGCAGCAGTAAAACTTTATCCTGAGATTCCTATAGCACTTCATCTTGACCATGGTGATAGTTTTGAACTTTGTAAAAGTTGTATCGATGGTGGATTTACTTCTGTAATGATAGATTTATCTTCAAAGAGCTTTGAAGAAAATGTTGAAGGAACAAAAAAAGTTGTAGAGTATGCACATGCTCACGGAGTTGTAGTTGAAGCAGAACTTGGAACTCTTGCTGGTATAGAAGATGATGTAAAAGTTGAAGAGGGAAAGCAGTCATATACCGACCCAAGTATGGTTGAAGAATTTGTAAGTAAGACAAATTGTGATTCTCTTGCAATTGCAATTGGCACATCACATGGCGCATATAAGTTTAAACCAGGCACAAAGCCACAACTTAGATTTGATATACTTGAAGAAGTTTCAAAAAGAATTCCTGGATTCCCTATAGTTCTTCATGGCGCATCAAGTGTGCCACAAGAATTTGTAAAGATGGTAAATGAATTTGGTGGACATATGCCAGATGCTATTGGTGTTCCTGAAGACCAACTTCGTCATGCAGCAGAATTATCAGTATGTAAAATAAATATTGATAGTGACATAAGACTTGCTATGACAGGAAATATAAGAAAATATTTTGCAGAGCATCCAGATCATTTTGATCCAAGACAATATTTAAAACCAGCTCGTGCAGCAGTTAAAGATATGGTTTCGCACAAAATTAAAGATGTGCTCGGCAGCGCTGGTAAGATTTAATATGTATAGGTTAGAATTTAATATAGTATTAATGTTAATAATCGGATACCTATTTGGTTCAATTCCAATAGGATATCTCTATTGTAAAGCCCACGGTGTAAATATTTTTGACATAGGCTCAGGAAATCCAGGCAGTACCAATGTAGGTAGGATACTTGGTAAAACTCATGGAAGAATAGTTTTTGTGCTTGATATTGTTAAGACATTACTACCTATACTAATTGCACACTATGTACTTATAAAATTAAACTATGAGAGAAATAGTGTCGGCTTTTCATCAATACTAGTTAAGAATTTTTCACTAAATTTAAAAGTATTGCATATGAATTCTCTGAGAGACCCATTTGTAATATTCACTACAGGACTTGGCGCAATACTAGGTCATAACTTCCCATTTACTACAGGATTTAAAGGTGGCAAAGGGATAACTTGTACAGTTGCAGTAGTTGCATATTTCAATGTGGCATTTGCAGTAGTGTTATTCTTAATCCATAAAATAATAGGCAAACTCACTGGCTATGTGAGCCTTGCATCTATACTTGCACTTATAATTATGTTTTTGTCATCACTTGTAATGTCAATATTTAAAATATATCCATTTGATTTTGACTATGCATATGCTGTGCTTCCTGAGATATTTATCATGATGATTCTTGGAATTGCACGCCACAAAGAAAATATAGTTCGCCTAGAGCACGGCACCGAAAATAAGATGTAGAGGAAATAATGAACAAAGAAGAAATATTAAAATTAGTTCGCGACTATGCGAAAGAAAATCTATCAAACATCAATGCGAAGCCATTTAAAGATGGTGACCGCATTCCTTATAGTGCAAAAGTTTTTGATGAAGAAGAAGTTGTAAATCTTGTGGACTCTGCACTTGAGTTCTGGCTTACACAAGGTCATTATTATGATGAGTTTGAAAAGAAACTTGCGAAATATCTTGGTGTAAAATATGTTTCTTATGTCAACTCAGGTTCGTCAGCAAACCTCTTAGCATTTGAAACTTTGACTTCACCACTGCTTAAAGACAGAAGAATAAAAAAAGGTGACGAGGTTATAACCGTAGCCTGTGGTTTTCCTACTACAGTGGCACCTATAATTCAATTTGGAGCAGTGCCTGTATTTGTTGATGTAGATATCCCTACATATGATATAAAAGTAGAAGATTTAGAAATGGCAAAGTCTGATAAGACGAAGGCTGTGTTTATTGCACATACTCTTGGAAATGCATTTGATATAGTGAAGGTAAAAGAGTTTTGTGATAAGTATAATTTATGGCTTGTAGAAGATAACTGCGATGCGCTCGGATGTGAAGTTCAAATTGATGGTCATTATAAAAAGACTGGCACCATAGGACATATTGGTACATCATCATTTTACCCACCACATCATATGACTACTGGAGAAGGCGGAGCAGTGTATACTGATGACTCGCTTTTGCATAAAATAATTAATTCACTCCGTGACTGGGGAAGAGATTGTGTGTGTCCAAGCGGTGTTGACAACACTTGCAATCATAGATATGATGGCACTTATGGCGAACTTCCAAAAGGTTATGACCACAAATATGTGTATAGTCACTTTGGATATAATTTAAAGGCTACAGATTTACAGGCTGCTATAGGTGTGACTCAACTTGATAAGATTGATTCGTTTGTGGAAAAGAGAAGAAGAAATTTTGATTTAATGTATAAGCTTTTAGAAGATGCTGGTATGGAAGAATATTTTGTGTTGCCAAAGGCAACAAAGGGAACTAAACCATCTTGGTTTGCATTTATACTTACAGTTAAGGATGGAAT